>QMSN01000086.1 GCA_003650865.1 Thermoprotei archaeon | reverse complement strand
GATCCTCATAGGAGTAGTGGCGGCTATGGGTTCCTTCATCTATTGGTACGCAGTGACTTACGCTAGATCGACGTCGAAGATAACCTCCATAACGATAACCGATGCAAAGATAACGAAGACATCCTCTGGTCAGGTGAGCGTAATGATAACCTTGAAGAACCAGGGGACCATAACTGTAGAGTTGCTTAACGCAACTATCTACGACAACTCTGGACCAAAGGATCTCTTGGCGCTATCCAACACTCTGCTATCTCCAAACAATGAGACAATAGATGTCGGGGGATCCCTGACTATAGTGTATGTGGGTAACGAAATAGACGTTGACATCGGTGAAACCTACAACATAGTGGTTGTCACAGACCAAGGTGCTCAGCAAGTAGTTGTTGAGTGCAGTGCAGGATAAAGGAGAGTGCCTAGAGATGCAACTGTACTCAAAGAACTCATGTAAAAGGCCTCTTTTTTATCACTTTAGGAGGGGGCGCACTTCTAATCTTCGTAGTGAAGGAATATCAGAGCTCTTCGCAGCCATAATACTCTTTACAATAACACTTACAGTGTCAAGCATTTCTTTATCCTTCATATACTACAGGACTAACGTCATCTCAAGCTCCTTGAGTCAGAGCTCTTATAGAGCTCTACTAGAGTCAGCGGCTAAAATAAAATTGATAGATGAAGTACCCTATGAGAAAGGCGTTAAACTAGTCCTTTACAATCCATCAAGGATTAAGGTAGTGCTTGTTATAGCTGTGGTCAACGGCAAGCCCTACAACTTACACTCCACAGAGCTATCTCCTCTCAACATTACTACAGTAACTCTTGAAGCTGACGCTCCTCTCTACGTTGACGACTTAATGTTCATAACAAGGGAGGGGGTTGTAATTGAAGTTGAGAAATAGAGGGTTGAGCTCGTTTGTAGGGCTAGCCCTCATGGCTGTCTTGATATCCCTATTCACATCTCTCTTCGCGATCTTTGCATCTTCCTACGTGAACTACGCTTCAGCATTAAAGCAGGAGTTAGAGTATGCTGCAAACTTAGCTGCTGAGAGTAGACTTTGCGTGAAAGCTCGCAGCAATGGCACTCATGTCATCTTTAAGATATCAAATAATGCTATGAGAAGCGTGGTGATACAATATTTATACTATCGAGACGGCGATCGCATCTTCACTAAACGCTTAAACTTAGCAGTTCCTCCTGCATCATCCAAGACGTTTGTAATGGGTGCTCAACAACTCGGTGAGATACCTTCAGAAGTCGTGCTCATAACAAGGGGAGGCGTTAAATTTAAGCTAAACCTTACCTTTATGCCAACCAATGAAACCATGGTTAAAGTGCCCTCTAACGATGTAAACCTTATAGTGGACATCGATGTAGTCGACTTCGAAAAACCTACGGTAGCTGCTGCGTATCGTGAAGGTGGCGTAATGCTCATAGATCTCGAGAACTCCTCAATCGTATGGTCTAAAGAGTACTTGCATAGCGAGTGTCAGACAGTATCGTATGTTGAGAAATTAGACGCCATACTCTCAATGATATTAACGAAGACCTTTGACCCCCTCAACAGCTATGTAGACCTGATAGCGCTAAGAAGAGATGGCAAGTTATTATGGCTAAAAAACTTCTTCAATAATTATACCTCAGAAGTGATATATCAGAGCATAGAGTACATTAGGGAAGAAGTTCAACACACCATATACTACCCGTTTCTTGCTTGGAGGAAAAGCAACATAGTGTTATTGCCGAGTGTTTGCTTAGACGGTGGATACGTGGAGAACTATGCCAGACACTTCAACAGCTGGACGTACACCTTATCGTCTCGTGTTGTTATCGGAGAGATTCCAGCGCCCACCCTTAATGAGCTTACAGTACAAGAGGTATGCATACACGACCTATACGTTGGTTTCGATCCAGCTCAATACGAAAAGAACCCTGACTTAATATTTAAGCCGAGAGTTGTAGCTGCAGTGCTAGCTAACTCGTCAGATTCAACTTACATATTCCTATTAGTTAATGGTCATCTGTATGCAGGGGCTGAAGACGTAACAAGCTATTATCGATGCGACCCTGAGGATCTAGATCAAGGAATTCTCCTCCCACCCACGCTTCACGCTATCATCAATGGCTCCCTTGGCTGGTATAAGTCTCTATATCCATGCGACGCTGACTCTCCGTGCTATCTCTGCCTTGTAAATGACACATTAGTGGTATCTACAGGTTCATACCTCTACTGCTTAAACTTCTCGGGTAATGTTGTAAAAATGATGAATTTTGAAGAATGCACTGTAGACTTCATGAAGTACGAAGAGAGCTACAAGAAGCTCATCTTGCATTTAAGTAATGGCTCTCTCGTAATCTTCAATACAAGCTTGAGTGTGGAGAAGACACTTCAAGCTAATGGCGAGGTGGTAGATGTAGCCCTCATGGATCCCTCTACCATAGTAGTATTCAATGAAACTCACGTCTATAGCGTCGACCCCCTTTATAAGTGCATAGCTAAGTTACCAGCTTCCCCTACCAAAGTCGTTAAGCTGGATTCTTCTCATCTTCTAATGGCTTGTGATGAAGGCATATTCTGCATAAATGTGGAGGTGGGTTGACTTAATGCACCCCTTGCTTGTAAAAGGAGAGTCTCGGGGCGGCGATCTTCATGACCTAACATTGCAGTTGACTAGGTATTTCCGTCAATTAGACAGGTACTACGTAGCTAATGGTTTAGTGGAAATAGTCGTAGGGGAGCATGAAGGTGTCGGTTACTACATAGTTAAGGAGCCTGAGCTCACTCCTGACGAAGCTAAGCTCTATCGGGAGCTCCTCGAGGAATTGAGGTATCGAGCAAAGCCTGATAGGCTTCTCTTGTTAGATCCCATGAAGTATCTTGAGGAAAAACTTAGAGAAGTCGTAGGGGAACTCGAAATAGCTAGTAGAGTTTACAGCTCTCGAAGTAAGCTTCTTTACTACTTAAAGCGCGATTTATTAGCATTTGGTCCTCTCGAGCCACTTATAGAGGATCCAGAGATAGAGGACATATCCATAGAGGGTATCAATAAGCCAGCTAGGGTCTTTCATAGAAGGTTCAGCGCTTACGATTGGCTCTACACGAACATAGTGTTTAGAGAAGAGGAGGAACTTAATAACTATTTAATTAAGTTGGCGCACATGGGAGGAAAGCATGTAAGCGTGGCTTACCCCATAGCTGAGGTCATGTTGCCGGGTAAGCATAGGGCCACCATAACGTTCGCTAGAGAAGTAACGCCGCACGGCCCTTCTCTAACGATACGAAAGTTTCGAGAGAAGCCATTAACAATATGTCACCTAGTCAGCTTCAACACCATATCTTCTCTAATGGCAGCTTACTGGTGGTTGTTATTGGAAAACAAGGCTTTCCTTATGATAATAGGCCCCATGGCTAGTGGTAAAACAACACTCCTTAACAGTCTCGCTATGCTTCTCAAACCGACATGGAAAGTTGTAAGCATAGAAGACGTAGCAGAGCTCAATCTTCTACACTTGGGGTGGAAGCCCCTGGTTTCAAGGCATACCTATCTCATAGGCGAGAACTTAACTGAGATAAATCTCTTTGATCTTGTGAAGCTCTCATTCCGAGAAAGAGCAGACTTCATCATAGTTGGAGAGGTTAGAGGAGAAGAGGCCTATGCCCTCTTTCAAGCTGCTGCTAGCGGTCATGGATGTGCCTGCACTTTTCATAGCTCTAACTTTGAATCCATGGTTGAAAGGCTCACGTCGCCACCACTAAACGTAGGGGCAGGCTACATAGACCTGATATCAAACGTGGTGGTCGTGAAGAGAATTGCGAAGTCGAAGAGGCATGCAATTAGAAGAGTGACTGAAGTTGATGAGGTGAAGAGCTATGACCAATATGTAAAACTTTTCACGTGGAATCCTACAGAAGACAACTTCACTCCCGATGACCCCTACGAACTGATGGACAAAAGCCTAGAACTAAGGCGCATAATGGAGTCTACAGGCATATCAGAAGATGAGTTGTTAGCTGAGCTCCTTGAGAGAAAGAACTTCATAGATAGCTTGGTGAAGAATGGAGTATTGGACTTCGAGGATGTGTACTCGCATTTAAGAAGCTTCTACTATAGGAGGACGTCTGCTCATGAACGTTAAACTTGGCAAGATCATAATTCCAGTCTCCATACTGCTGCTTGTACTTTCCTTTATAAGCCCCATAGCGACACTAGTCTCTTCGCTTCTACTTTTAGCTCTCATAGCTTTCTGGCTACTTAAGAAGAGTAGAGAACAAAGAGTTAAGGCTGAGGCTTGTGATCTCTCTTTCTCAGGTAGTTCATTAGACATAGTAATAGTGTACCCAGAGATGGGTTCACCGTTCGGCAAGGTCTTAAGTGCTCTACAGAGCTTCTTCATGAAGATCATAGGAAGACTAGGTCTGTCAAGAGAAGCCGCTAGCTCTCAACACCATAAGCTCAAATTTCCCTTACATAAGTGCTTATTACAAGTAGTTGTAGCATTCGTGATTGCCATATCGTCATTGGCAGCCTTTTTAGCGTGGAATAATCCCCTAATTTTAACACCACTAATCACTATACCAATAATACCTCTTATACCTAAGTTATCAAAGAGCATTAGAGATGCCAAAAGAAGACAACAAGTGGAAGATGAGCTACCCTTCTTTAGCCTATTGGCATCAGCATTGTCTCATGCAGGCTTGTCCCTGCCGAGAATACTCGGCTTAGCTGCTAGCTCTGGCATATTTCCAGCTATGAGCTCTGAGGGGTTACTAATGAAGAGAGAGTCTTTATTCATGGGAGGGGATTCCATAAGTGCTATGGACTCTTACGCGCAGCGCCATCCATCTAGAGTTCTATCATCATGGATACTGGGCTACACCAGCATATTAAGAAGTGGTGGAGATGTTGTAAGGTACCTTGAAGATAAGACTAGAGAGCTGTTTTCAGTGCTTAAAGAGAGATGGGAAGGCTTTGTTAATCAAGTCAACATAATGGGAGAGGCCATGTTAGCGCTTTTCCTCTTAGCCCCCCTCATGATGTCTATGACTGCACTCGTCTTCGCAAGCGAGATGAATGAAGGTCTATTTCAAGTAATGACATTTGGTGTAATACCGCTCTTATCTTTCAGCTTCTTGGCCGCTCTTCACATAATAAGGCCAAGTGAGAACACGAGTTACAAGCCTTGTTGGAAAGCCGTCGCTGCGTCAT
>QMSN01000085.1 GCA_003650865.1 Thermoprotei archaeon | reverse complement strand
GACATTGATGTACGTCAATAGGGGTGTGGGGACGAGCCTCATGCCCATTCGCTTCTTAACCCCGCCGGAGGTCACGCTCATAGTGCTTCTAAAGCCCTAGCTCGCGGCTACGTCAAGGTTTTTGTTAAAAACGCCTCTTAGGTTATGATGAGAAGTGCTACCTTCATTGAGGTTTATGCACACTTCGAGAAACCACGTTTCGTTATTAAGGGAGGCTTCTTCGTAGCTAGACGCCATGGAACACTTGAAGTCCGTGGAGAGGGAGATCGAGGACTTAAAGAGATATGAGGAGCAAGTGCTCAAGCTCGAGCCCCTACCCATTGGGGAGGCTTGTGAGAGGCCTATTGCGAGGTCTGAGCTTAAGCTTGCTCTACTATACTACGGTGACTTCGGGGTTCAAGTGCTCGAGCACCTCATCAACACCTATGGTCACTGCGGCGCCTGTGGCCACACATGCATAGACTATCGCTGTAAGTACGGCAAGTACAGCTTCGCTGGGAACGTGGACTTCATCTATGAAGCTCCAAGGCCAGAGGACTTGCCGGCTGTGGTCGATGAGCCCTTGGAGTACCTGCCTAAGGAATTGCCTAGGGTAGATGTAGTTGTAGCTACAGGCCTCCACAGCGACCTATACCTGGGTCTACCCGAGCTCCTGCGTAAGTCGGATGTCAAGGCCCTCCTAGTGTTTAGGGATAAGCCTGGTGACATGCCTCTCGGGGTTTTAAAGCAAGTTGCTGAGCAGTGCCGTGACTATGGCATTGAGTTTGAGGCTCCAAAATCCTCATGTTCGCTTAAGCCGAGGAGTGGGGTCATCAGGCGCTTCGTCGAGGAGTTCAGGATAGGCAGGCCTGTCCTGAGGCTCTCAGTTGCTCGTCGTGGAGGCTCTATAACTATTAGGAAGGCGTCGCTGTACGTGTCAGCTCCATGCGGCATAACTTGGTACGTCGTCAAGAACCTGCTTGGCTACGAGCTTAAGTGCCTAAGCGTCCAAGAGCTTCGGAAGCTCTACGACACCATATCGCTTCTACATCACTCTTACCCGTGCACGGGCTCCATGGACCACGACAGGGAGCTTGGAGACACCGTGCTGCACTACGCATCCTACATCGACAGGGAGTCCATAGTAGTGGCATTAGGATTAGAGGGCGAGCTCTCGAAGATCGTTGAGGAGAGGCTTAAACCCAAGCTCTCCTAACGGGCTTTAACGACGGTTTCTAGGCAACACGAAAATAATCCTCACGCATATATCCTTGGTGTCCTCAAGTCTAACGCATGAAGCTAGAAGAGTACTTAGACGTGTGGACTAAGGGAGAGGCCTACGAGATAATTGAGTACTTGGCTGCAGCCATGGTGGCTGAGGAGCAGGGGCTTAGTGAAGTCGCCCAAGCCCTACGCACAATAGCTCTAGAGGAGGCAAGTCACGGAGCTAGAGCGGTTAAGCAGGCTGGCTGGATCAAGGACTTGAGGGAGTACATCGAGGAGAGGATAAGGGAGGAGAAAGAGGCTGCGGTTAAGAGGCACGAGGAGGCATCTCACCACGAGGAGCCTTGGAAGACACTATTCGAGTTCACGGCTAGAGATGAGGAGAGGCACGCTAGGATACTTGAGGGATTGCTGAAGAGGCTATAGCCTCACAGGCACACCTCTCTCAGCCAAGTACTTCTTTACATCTCTGACCTTGTATACCCCGAAGTGAAATATCGAGGCAGCTAGTGCGGCATCGGCTTTCCCGACGGTTAACGCCTCGTATATGTGGTGAGGATTTCCAGCGCCTCCACTAGCTATGACGGGTATATTGACCGCCTCAGCAACAGCTCTCGTGAGCTCTATGTCGTAGCCGTCTGTCGTGCCGTCCTTATCCATGCTGGTCAGGAGTATTTCACCTGCGCCAAGCTCAGCAACCCTCTTAGCCCACCATATCGCGTCGATGCCTGTAGGCTTCCTCCCACCGTAGATGTAGACCTCCCACCAAACCTCTCCCTCACTAGTCTCGACGTAGAAGCCCTTTGGGCTCGGCCTCTCGCTCTTCAAGACCCTCTTGGCGTCTATCGCCACGACTATGCATTGAGAGCCGAATATGTCGGATGCCTCCTTGACGAGCTGGGGGTTCTTGACGGCAGCTGTGTTTATCGAGACCTTATCAGCTCCAGCGCACAAGAGGTCCCTTATGTCGTCTATCCCCCTTACTCCGCCGCCCACTGTGAAGGGTATGCTCAAGACGTCTGACGTCCTCTCAACAACGTCTATGAGGGTCTTCCTGCCCTCGTAGGAGGCTGTTATGTCGAGGAATACGAGCTCATCAGCTTCCTGCTCCTCGTAGTATACTGCTAGCTCAGCTGGATCTCCTGCGTCGCGGAGGTTGACGAACTTAACCCCCTTAACAACGCGCCCCCACTTGACGTCTAGGCAGGGGATTATCCTCTTGCTAAGCATCGGGGCACCTCATCTCCAACCTCTCAGCAGTCCCTCCCAATCTTAATGGCTTCTCTGAGGCTTATGAGCCCTTCGTAGAGAGCTCTGCCAACTATGAGGCCGTAGACCCCTGCTCTCTTAGCCTTCTCAACGTCCTCTAAGCTTGAAACCCCTCCAGCTGCTAGCACGTTGACCCCTCCAATGCTCGCTGCTTCTCTCAGTGTCTTCTCGTCTATCCCTGTGAGGGTGCCATCTCTAGTCACTGAGGATATGAGGACCCACTTGAAGCCCATGTCCCTAGCCCTCTTGACCTCGTCAACTACGAGCCTATTGGTCACGGTGCTCCAGCCCCTAATGGCGATCCTCCCATCTACGTGGTCTAGCGCCACCACAACCCTGTCTCCCCCAACATTCTCCATGATCCTCTCGGCGACCTCGGGCTTCTCTATGAAGACCGTCCCTATGACCACTCTAGCGGCTCCAGCCTCTATGAACATGAGGGCCTTGTCGACGCTTCTAATACCGCCTGCAACTTGAATCTCAGCGTTAGCCTCTGATACCAGGTGTAGCACGGTCTCGGCGTTGCTACCCCTCCCGTAGGCAGCGTCTATGTCGACTACGTGGATTACGTCAGCCCCTTCCCTCTCCCACCTCCTCAAGGCCTCTATGGGCTTCGTGTAGTACATGGTCGCCTTGCTTATGTCGCCCATGTAGAGCCTCACTACCTTCTTGCTGACTATATCTATGGACGGTATTACCTTCACGCTTCACCGCCTCGCCATAGACACGAAGTTCTTTATCATGGTGAAGCCAACTCCACCACTCTTCTCAGGGTGGAATTGAGTGCCGAAGATTAGGGGCTTCCTCCAGACTATTGAGGGGAACTTGACGCCGTAGACAGTTGTCGCCACGATATTCCCCGGGTCCTCGGGGTTCGCCTTGTAGGAGTGGACAAAGTAGACGTAGGAGCCGTCTGGGACACCCTCCACCAAGGGGTTTTGGGACTCTATGCTTATGGTGTTCCAGCCCATGTGGGGAACCTTGACGCTGCTGGGAAGCCTATCCACAACCCCCTTCATGAGGCCCAGCCCCCCGACACCTCCTCCCTCCTCACTCCACTCGAAGAAGAGCTGGAGGCCTAGACATATCCCGAGCACGGGCTTACCTCTGCTTATGGCCTCTCTAAGCGTGCTCATTAGCGGTTGGAGCCCCTCCATGGCGCTCTTGAAGGAGCCCACGCCGGGCAGTATTATGGCGCCTGCTTTAGCTACGTCGTCGGCACTGAGGGTTATGATGGGTCGAGCTCCAGCCCTCTCAATAGCCCTCTTAACGCTCTTCAGGTTGCCCACTCCGTAATTCACGATGGCGACTTCGACCATTACTCTGCACCGCTAAATTACTCCCTTAGTGCTCGGCGCACCCTCTCCGCCTCTAGATACAGCCTGCTTAAGTGCTAGTGCAAGCGCCTTAAACGCCGCCTCAGCCTTGTGGTGGTCGTTCTCCCCCCTCAACACCTTGACGTGGAGCGACATGCGGGCTGACCTAGCTAAGGATTCGAGCATGTGCACTAGGTCCTCGCTCTTAATGTCCTCCACGTACTCGCCCTTCAAGTCCAGCTCAATGCTCGAGTGGGGCCTGCCAGAGATGTCTACCGAGACTAGCACGAGGGCCTCATCCATGGGCACGATGGCCCACCCAAACCTGTTTATCCCACTTTTATCGCCGAGAGCTTTGTCGAGGGCTTCTCCAAGCGTTATCCCTACATCCTCAGCTATGTGGTGCTCTAAGTCGCCCTCAACAACCTTGACGTTCAGGGTGAACCCTCCATAGAAGGCTAACGCCTTGAGCAGGTGGTCTAGGAAGAGGAACCCTGTCTCGCATGCTGATGAGCCATCGCCGTCGAGGTTCAAGGAGACCTCGACGTGCGTCTCCAAGGTTCTCCTATCGACGTGGGTTTCCCTCACCACCAAGTCCTCCCAACGAGCTAATCCGATATGTGGAGTGTGATACTCCTAAAAACCTTTAGCCCCCTCCTGAACCCCCTCCACGACTTCCCTCAAAGCCTTTATGAACGAGGTGTTCACGCTTGGTGGCCCCACGGTCACCCTAATGCAGTTGTCTAAGAGGGGCTTGAGGCTCCTCTCCCTAACTCGAAAGCCCTTTTCGCCGAGCATTTTAACGAGCATTCTCGAGGATACTCCCTCAAGCTTGACCTTGAACAGCACGAAGTTAGCTTTAGAGCTGTAGGGCCTCAAGCCTCTTATGGACGAAATCTCCTTGATCATTCTGTCCCTCTCAGCCTTCACCTGCTCCACAACATTCTCTATGAAGCCCCAGTTCTCGAGGACAAGCTTCACAGCCTCCTGAGCTACTGCGTTGACGCTGTAGGGCGATTGAAGCCTGCTTAAGTAGCTGTAGACTTCGTCGCTCACTATGGCGTAGCCTAATCTAAGGCCAGCTAGCCCAGCGACCTTGGAGAACGACCTCAAGATGATCACGTTGCTGTACTTGAAGGGCAGGTACCCCAAGTCGAAGTCGGCGAAGGGGCAGTAGGCCTCGTCGACGACGAGCACTCCTTTAAACTCCTCAGCCAGCCTCTCCACGACCTCTCTCGGGTGCTGAGTCCCAGTTGGATTGTTCGGTGAGGCTAGGAAGATCACCTTGGCTTCACGGGCCTTCGCGAGCAAGTGGTCTAAGTCTAGCGCGAATTCAGGGGTCATGTAGAAGCTCTCAGCTACGCCTCCTAGAGCCTCTACGTAGAACCTGTACATCTCGAATGTGGGCTCAACCACTAGTGCTCTAGCTCTAGGGCCGACGAAGCACTTGGCCACGAGGTCTATTATGT
>QMSN01000084.1 GCA_003650865.1 Thermoprotei archaeon | reverse complement strand
TCTCTACTGTATGGGCTCCTGACGTCTAGGTGTGCTAGAGCTCTACACTTAGCCTCTGTAGCAGTCTTGACAGCCTCTACCATGCAGGAATCGGTCATGTAGGCCCCTATCAGGACCACCGTGTTTATCGTTCCAACCTTCACCCTCTTACAGATGTCTTCACCGCAAGAAGCTGCATTTGAAATACCAGCTGTGGTCACCGTAGTGACTGCAAGACCATCATCCTCACGGCTCGAAATCCCGTACTTGTCCACGTAAGCAGCAGTCATGAGCCCGACGACTAACCCCTTTAAGCCCAGCTTCTCCACAACACCCCTCAAGTAGCCCTCGGGGTCTGAGTGGTCGAAGTCCTTGTGGACCTGGTGGTTTAAGACAGCGTCTGCAAGCACAAGCCCTCCATTCAGCACGGCTGAGCTTAAGACCCTCAAGGGCTTAGAAAACTTGAACATCATGTTGCCTGCTTCAACCTTAAACTCCACTCCAGCCATAGGCATCTGCAACCTACATCACCCATGGAGCTAGGAGCATGCACCTTAAAAGTATTATTGGCAGGCATATAACTGTAAAGAGGGCCACCGTAACAGCCATGACCTCGAGCGCCTTGATTATGTGTATTGGCTTAAGCTTATCTATGGGGTCTCCAAGCTCGTAGAAGCCGAGCTTAACCAGCTTAACCCCTAGCGCTCCAGCCATGGCCGACATGGGCCAACCCGCGTTTAAGCTCTCCGTCTTAGAGTGATCCCTCAGAGCTATCCTCAGGCTTTGAGAGCTATTCAGCCTCAACAGCTTGGCTGAAGCAGCTATGAGGAGGGCTGTGAGCCTAGCTGGAACGTAGTTTAGGATCGTGTCTAGCTTAGCTGAGAACCACCCGAAGTCCCTTATGTCGGGCCTCTTATAGCCAACCATGGAGTCCAACGTGTTCACAACCCTATACGCCACGGCGCCCGGCACTCCTAGTAGGGCGAAGTAGAATAGTGGTGACGCCGCTCCATCGACTGTGCTCTCAGCTATGGACTCAACTGCTGTCGATGTTATGAGCTCCTCATCTAGCTTGCTGGGGTCCCTCCTAGCTATGTAGGGTATAAATGCCCTAGCCCCCTCAAGGTCTCCTTGAAGAAGCCTCTCGGCTATGGGCTTCGTGTAGTCAGCCATCGACCTAAAGGCAAAGGTGAACTTGAAGGTCACGCAAGCCACGAGCACGTAGAGCAGGGGGCTCACGCCGTAAGCGACTTGCAGCGCGAAGTAGACTGGCAGGCTGAAGAGCGCTATCACAGCTAAGGCGCAGAGCACACCTAAAACCCTCCTCTGCAAGGGCGAGCCTCTATTAGCCCTCTTAACCCTCCCTATAACCCACCCCATCCACACGACGGGGTGGAAGCGGCTCGGAGGATCACCCACAAACCTGTCAAGTAGAAACGCTAGAGCTAGTGAGGTCAAGCTGGCTGCGAAGAGCTCTAGAGCAGCTGTGGAGCTTGGCAAGGCCCATCAGCTTCTAGAGCTATACCGCGAGCAGCGTAATATAGCTATCAGCAGCTGGCGGCTAGCCACTTGAGGACGAGGCTATTGATAACTTGCTTAACCATGAGTGGACCAGGTTTGACTTTGAAGCTGAGAGGTTGGAGAGAAGGCTACGTGATACTTCCAAAGGTTATTAGGGAGCTCGTGAGATTGAGGAGGGCGACTAAGTCTTGAGGGTTTAGGAGGTTTAGGGAGGCTAAGCCTCATAGCGTCTGAAGAAGTTGAGGCTGGACAGGGTGGAAGGGCCTGAGAGGCTTTGGCCTAAAGCCTCTCAGCATGGATATCAACGCTTTAAGCGTAGCTCGTTAAGCATGAAGTCCACGTCAACCCTACTCTCCACGATGGATGCAAGCCTATCCAGCTCTTCATTCCACACGCTCCAGACGTCGCGGGACATCGAGACCTCTAGGCCCTTCAGCTTAGCTAGCGCGATCCTCATGGGTGGCTCGTCGAATAAGCCGTGGAGGCAGGTTCCGATCACCGTGCCATCGAGGCCTATGGCTCCCTCAAGCCTAGCCCTCGGCTTCACAAGCTTGAAGGCGGGCTTACAGCTCCTCCTAGTGGTTCTACCCATGTGGATCACGTAGCCCTTAAACCTCAATCCCTCCACGGGCTTGAGGAGAGGGCTGAAGCCCAGCACCTCAGCTTCAACTCTGAGGAGCTCCTTCCTGTAGCTCGTGAACCTCGTCTCGACGTCTAGCAGGTTTAAGCCCTCAACCACCTTAGGTGTCGACGTCTCAACGCCCTCGTCGACGACCTTAGAGCCAAGCATTTGGTATCCAGCGCAAACCCCCATGACTAGGGTCTTGCCAGCTAGGTTTACTATGGCGTCCGCTAAGCCAACCTCGTTAAGCCACTCCAAGTCGCTGATAGTGTTCTTAGACCCCGGGATGACTACTACGTCTGGCCTGCCCAAATCACCTTTACTCGCGACTAGCCTCAAGGAGAACGACTCATCGAGCTTTAGGGGCTCGAAGTCCGTGAAGTTCGAGATCTTAGGGAGCCTCACAACGGCTACGTCGACCCCACCAGGCCTCAAAGCCGTTAACTCGCTTAGTGAAAGGGAGTCCTCGAGGGGTGCCTTAAGCCCCTCCACGTAGGGGAGGACCCCTAGGCATGGAATGCCTAGCTCCCTCTCAAGCCTCTCCAAGCCGGGCCTCAAGATGTCCAAGTCCCCTCTAAACTTGTTCACGACGAAGCCTCTCAAGAGCCTCCTATGCCTGGGCTTTAGGAGCTTGACGGTGCCGTATATGCTCGCGAAGACACCTCCACGCTCTATGTCGGCTACTAGGACAACAGGTGACTTAGCGTACTCCGCAACCCTCATGTTGGCCACATCGTATTCGTAGAGGTTTATCTCAGCTGGTGAGCCCGCTCCCTCTACGACGACTACATCGAACTCCTCCATGAGCCTCCTCAAAGCCCTAGTTATGGCCCTCCAACACCTGCTTAAAGCGAAGCTCCAGTAGCTCTTAGCGTCAAGGTCAACTACGGGCTTTCCCAACACGATCACTTGGCTTAGAGAGTCCCCCCTCGGCTTTAGGAGCACTGGATTCATGATCGTTAGGGGCTCGACTCCAGCAGCTAAAGCTTGAAAAACCTGTGCTCTAGCTATCTCGCCTCCATCAGCTGAGACGTAGGAGTTTAGAGACATGTTCTGAGCCTTGAATGGAGCCACCTTGAAGCCCATGCGCCTAAAGACCCTGCAGAGCCCAGCTACGAGAACGCTTTTACCAGAGCCGCTACTGGTCCCCTGAACCATCAAGGCTCTTCCCATAATCACCGTGTGAATAGGGCTATTGGAGTTATTAATCTTTTGATGCTTAAGGCTCCTCGCAACCAATGTTTAAATAACCTGTGTACCTATATACATGTGTAGGTGATGGTATGGCGAAGACCATAATGGTGTCAGACGACGTCTACGAAATGCTGGTTAAAGCTAAGCTTCCAGGCGAGTCCTTCTCAGACGTCATTAGGAGGGCTTTGAGGAGTGGTAGAAGCTTGAGCAGCTTAGCTGGCTCTAAGACGGTCACTAGGGAGGAGTGGTCTAGAGTTGAAGATGCCTTTAAGGAGCAGGGCGTCCTCGACGAGGTTAGGAGGAGGTTGCTCTTAGAGTCTTTAAGCAAAGGTTAGCCTCTCGGTGCGAGCCATGGGCTACCTATTTGACACATGCTTCTTGATAGACCTTGTCTCAGGCGATCGAGGGGCTGAGAGCAAGGCTCGTGAAGTCGATGCATTGGGAGTCGTCAAGGCCATATCAGTCGTTACGGTTCACGAGTACCTTAGAGGCATACACTACCTGTATGGCGGCACCTCAAAGCTTGAGGAGAAGCTCCTCAAAGCTGAGTCTGAGCTCTCAGCCTTTCAGGTCATGCCATACACCTACGAGATAGCTCGTAGAGCAGCCTTCATAGATGCCTACCTAGCCAAGAGGGGGCGCATAATAAGCTTCCCAGACGCCGTCATAGCGGCTACGGCGATCCACTACGACTTGACGCTGGTAACTAGGAACACGAGGCACTTCCTAGACATACCTCACTTGAGAGTTGAGAGATACTAGCCGTGGAGCTTAAAGCGCGAAACTGCTAACTTGAGGCTTACAGAAGCATTAAGTGGTGGGCGAGTGGCTCTCACAAGTCCTCTAAGCGAGTTGGTGCTGTTAAGCGGCCAGCTTAAAGACTTGTACCTCGAGGTGAGGGATGAAGCTCGAGAGCTCTTCAACCTAGCCTTAGAGGTTGAATATAGAGCCTCTAAGCTTAAGTCTCCTAGTGGAACCCTAGAGCTAAGCTACATACCGGAGTTCTACGTGATATCGGTGAACCCTGCGAGCTACGCCTACATCAAGGGCTCGAGGGTCGTGGAGCTAGGGGCAATGGTGAAGCAGGGGTGGTATGGAGGATCTGCTCTGGAAGTCGTCAAGCTCCTCTTAGGACCCATAACGAGGCGTGGTGTGGATAGAGTGCTCAGCTTCGTGGAGTCCGACGTAGTTGAGTTTAAGTGGCACATAGTCCTACAAGGGCTAATAAGTGGAGAGCAGCAAATAGCTAGAATAGGTATTTACAGTAGCGAGTGTGATAGGGATTCTCTCACAATTCCCCACAGCACCTTGAGGGAAAGAATGAAATCTATATCGTTAAAATGAAAAGTAAGGCTATAAAGGCTTTGCCCTCCACTGTGAACCTATTCAGTTGACCGCCTATTTCGAGTCCAAGGGTTATGGAGTGTAGGTGGCAAGCTCCTCTGTCGCTTATAGCCATTGAGAGGGCGTGACCGTTTGCTTCTAGAGGGTGTTTTGTGGTAGGTTAGGATGGTTTAAGATACCCTCTAGGGACTTCCACCTCGCCCATAGGGATTTGGGCATCCCTATGGGGTCATGGGTGGCATTGAGGGTCTTTGAGGACGTCACGACCTTCTTGACAACTAGCTTTGAGACTTCTGATGGAATTGTGACTATGACTGCAAAGTCTAGTTGAAGCATTTGAGCTATTGATAACGACTCATCGCTGGCCTCCTGTGGCGAGTCAACGAATAGTATGTTGAGCTCACCTCGAATCGCATCGGCTATGAATTGCCTTAGAGCTCCCATCTTCAATGGTCCTCTCCACATGACCGGCAGCTCATCACTTGGGAGCAGGAGGTCCATAGACATGACCTTTATGTTTAGTGGGCCCATGACCGGGAATACGCCTGTAGGCCCAACAGTAGGTGCTTCTCCTCTTAATCCAAGCATTTGGTATGAACGGCTATGAATGGTCAAATATC
>QMSN01000083.1 GCA_003650865.1 Thermoprotei archaeon | reverse complement strand
GCGACTACGTTAAATGTGAAGGTTATCGTGAACAGTATGAAGCCCGCTGTAGCCAAGGCTGAGACGTATAGAGGGTCTGAAAACATCTCTCCAAGAGAATTGGCTATTAGGGCTGTCAGTGGATAGGCGGGGTCAAAGAGTGTTGAAGGCACCTTAGCCACGTTACCAGCTACCATCAGCACAGCCATGGTCTCTCCAAAGGCTCTACAGAAGGATAGTATTACAGCCACAATTATCCCAGGCATAGAGACTCTAAGTACAACCTTCCTTATTGTTTGAAGCTTAGTCGCTCCTAGAGAGAAGGAGGCCTCCTTAAGCTCTCTTGGAACCGAGCTTATGGCATCTTCAGATATTGATATGAGTATCGGGAGGACCATGATGGCCAGCACGAAGCCTGCTGCCAGCACGCTGTAGCCTAGGTTCACGTTTACTTGAAATATGGGAATCCATCCCAGAACCTTGCTTAAGAGGGGGGCTACGTGCTCTTTGACTATGGGCACTATGGTCGTTATCCCCCATAGGCCGTAGACGACTGACGGTATTGCAGCGAGCAACTCCACGAGGCCCTTGACAAAGCCATAAGCCCTTCGAGGTAGGTACTCAGCTATGAAGATCGCCGTGAGAAGGCCTAGTGGTAAAGCTATTACCATAGCCGTCACAGTCACCCAAGCAGTTCCAGCTATGAAAGGCAGGAAGCCGAAGACTCCTTCCTCAGGTAGCCATTGAGAGCACGAGAGCATCTGTATCAGGTCAACCTTACTTGAGAACTCAGCGGTGTTGTAGGCGAGAATAGCTACTATCGAGCCTATCACAGCTAGCGGGGTGAGGGCTATCACCATCAGCACCTTGGACATCAAGGCGTCCGAGGCTAGTAGCCTCCCAAAGCGGCTAAATGCTGAGCTCATCGCCGTCACCCGTCACTAAGAAGCTCGATAACCTCAGCGTGCTCTGAGCTGCTTATAGGGACGTAACCTGCTAGCTCCACAAACTGCTGACCTCCATCTTCATCTACACACCAGAGTATGAAGTCCTTAGCTATGTCGCTTAGAGCCTCAACGTTAACAACGAAGTAGAGGTTTCTAGCTATGGGATACAGGTCTATGTGCTCTGCCACATACTCATAGCTGTGAACAGCTTCGCCTTCGCTTATCACGCCGTCACAATCGCCATCTACTGGAATAGGCACTACAGATTCGTCAAACGCGTAGGCCAAGCTGACGTAACCAATACCCAGCTCGTCTCCTCCAACAGCTGATAGAACACCTAAGTTGCCCGACTGTCCTGATCCGAGGAGTCTCTCTTGGTGCACGCCTAAGAACTTCGCGAAGGTCTCACCAGTGCCTGAAGCATCACTTCTAGTGTAGACGTGAATCTCCAAATTTAAGGGATAGGTGTAACCTCCATCAGGCTTACGTATAGCACCGCTTAAATCCATAGCGTGAGTCTCGTTAATCGCTATCCATCCATCGCCGTTGAAGTCCATCCTCGCAAGGTACTCCCAGTTCGTTACGTTACCTACTACGTACACGTTTCTCAAGTCAACTCTCGAAATACCCCTTTCAAGGAGCACGTCTAGGAGAGGATTGTGGGAGTTCACCACGACTATCACGGCATCGTGAGCTATGGTTATCAGCTTAAGAGAGGGGTGGAGCTGGAGCTCGCGATCCTTGAGATCTCTACTCGACATCCCTATGTCGACAAGGCCCATCGAGACGTCACTTATCCCCTTCCCCGACCCCCCTCCAATAACGTCGACTCTAACTTGCGGGTTTTCCTCCATGTACTTCTCAGCCCATAGAGAAGCGAGGGGGTACACAGTTGTGGAGCCCGATATGAATATAGTGTTCTCACGCTCAGCGGGGAGACTTGTCGAAGAGACCACGACGGCGAGGAGGAGAAGCAATGCTAGAAGCGCTGCCTCGCCTTTTTCCACGTTGCGCACCGCAACCACATTTAATAGTTGGACAAATATACCTTTCATATTGAGATTAGTGTGTCTATATAAACTCTATAGGTGTGATGAATGAGCTTTGAGACTCGGAAGATCCAGGTTACGGGGGGCTCAACCTACATAGTCTCTCTCCCCAAGCCGTGGGTCGAAAAGTGGAGGCTAAAGCCCAAATCCCTCGTCTACCTATATGAAAAGCCCGATGGATCTCTAGTGCTTATTCCAAGTAGTGTTAGAGAAACTGAGGCAAAGCCTCTGGAGGCTGTGGTTAAGGTCTTCGACTCAGTGACCATGACCATGAGGGCCGTGATAGCTTGCTACGTCTCCGGCTACGACCTAATAACTGTGGTCAGTAGAGGCGACTACATTCCGCTTGAGCATAGGAAGTGCATCAAGGACATAGTTAAGAAGAGGTTGGCTGGCACCGAGATAGTTGATGAAGAGTCGCGTAGGATGACCTTGCAGGTGCTCCTCCGACACGAGGACTTCCCCATCACAAGAGCTGTAAACAGAATGGTGAGCATAGCGCTCTCCATGCATAAGGATGTCGTTGCAGCAGCATCTACGAGGAGTAGAGAGGTGCTAAACGAGGTCATCACCAGGGATGACGATGTCGATAGGCTATACTTCCTATCGATGAGGCAGCTGACAGCTGCCGTTCAGAACCTTCAGGTGCTAAAGGAGATAGGGCTTTCAGGACCCAGAGATTGCCTTGAATATAGGATGATATCTAGGCATATAGAGAGAGTTGCTGACCACGCAGTCATTATGGCTAGAAGCTTTCTCGAGGTCTTGGACAACTTGACCGATGAGATAATAGGTATGTTATCAGCCATGAGCGAGAAGGCGAGAAGCTCTCTTAAACTAGCGTTCGAAGCACTCTCGAGGCGAGACCTCGAGAAGGCGAGGGATGCCTTAGACATGAGGGACGAGGTCTTGGGCCAAGAGATGACTGCTATAGAGAGGCTGCTATCAGCTGGACTGAGCTCTCACGCCATAGCTGAGCTTAGGCTAGTGATAGAAAGTATAAGGAGGGTAGCAGAGTACGGAGCTGGCATAGCGGAGATAGGCATAAACCTTGCGACCACACACGGAGAGAGCACCACTTAGAAGATAGGCTGTGAAGCTCAACTCTCGCAAAGCCATCGAAGTCGTGAAGTCGCTTCAGCTACTTAGCTAAACTAAGCTGTGGTTGACGTCGAACCTTGTGTGGTGGGGCCGCCAGGATTTGAACCTGGGTCACGAGGGCCCGAGCCTCGCAGTCTACCAGGCTAGCCTACGGCCCCATTCCCCCTTAGATGTTAGCGTGGGCTTCTATAAGCTTGACTAATCTCACATTCACTTGCCAACCCCCTTGAAGTTTATTAGGGGGTTCTAAGCGTAATGTGTTTAGCCGGGGTAGCCGAGTGGTTAGGCGGCGGGCTGCAGACCCGCTTTACAGGGGTTCAAATCCCCTCCCCGGCTTCTAACGATGCACCTCACTTAATCCCTAATTCGCATCACATCGTTTCTAGCTCACATGAGCTACAAAAGCGATGTCAAGATGTCTACTTGCACTTCGAGAGAAAAGCTATTTCAGGTTAAGAGGAGCTCAGCGTGACCTTCAAGCGCCTTCATTAATGTCGAGGTGAAGTGGCTGGTGGGGCCGGGGGGACTTGAACCCCCGATCAACGGGTCTCTCTTCGCTCCAGAAGATCTTCATCCCCTACTGGTCAGCAGACCCGTTCAATAAGCTTCTGGAGCCCTTAACGTCGGGGGCTCCCGATGTCGTCCTACCTTGCTAGACCACGGCCCCGCAGAAGTGGATAATCTCCATAGACCCTTAAAAACTTTAATCCCATAAAGGAAGAGGGTTGCCGCCAGCACGCCCCTTTCCCAGGCCCTCGCGGAGCCCAGTACTCGGGTGCGCGTTGGGCGGTTTAACTTCCGGGTTCCGACGAGACCGGGTGGGTCCCGCCCACTATGGCCGGCGACAACCCCAGCAGCTACTTCTTAGGGATGTGTTATAAGGTTTTTCTATGGTGAGGTCGAGAGGTCAGATTGAGGTTGCTCTTGTGCTTCGGGAAAAAATTTTTTTGTTTGGTTTAAGTTGGGTGTTGAGGAAAAGCACGGGGTGCGGTGGTAGCTATTTTTGGGCCGTGTAAGCAGCTGGTCCCACCGGGAGGAGACTACACGTACTTGATAGTGTACATAGCGACACTCGTCTTCTTCATATTGCTGTGGATGTTTCTAGGTCAAAAGTATCAACTATACTTGTGGATTAGAGAGGCTGAGAAGGCTACTTATAAGCTTGAGCTGATGGCTAAGAAGAGTAAGGAGGCTCTACTGACAGCTATAAGGGAGCTGGGGAGACCTGAAAGGGATCCGTGGGATGAAGTTGAGAAGTTTATGGAGTTCTTCGTTATAGAGCCCGTGGACAGAGATCCATTTGGAGTACTGAAGAGGCTTGAGCACCTCCTCGACACTGAGAGGGAGAAGTTTAAGGACATAGTTGCCAGGGTCGCTCCTCACGCTAGTAGCGATGAGAAGGCTAACTTGGAGGTTTCCTTCGCAGCGGCTTTAGCGGTCAACTACATCTACAAGATAGTTAGACACTACACACTGCTCGGCAAGAAGACGAAGAGCATGCTGATAATAATGCAGATAGTCTACAACCTGCCCATAATAATGAGGATAGCCGAGGCCTACTTTAACGCCATGGATCCCTTCACGAAGGGCAAGCCTATAGGCGATAGCATAGGGCCAATGGTGGCAGCTAAGCTCATGAGGGGACACGAGGTCAAGGGCATAGGTGACGAAATAGTGTTTGCAGAAGTCCCATTTGAGGGGAGGCTCCTCGTAGTAGTCAAGGCTGAGGGGCCCGGTGGTAGAGTAGGCAAGCCTGGTGAGGCTGTGGCTAAGCTAGCTAGGCAGTACAGGGATAAGCTGAAGAGGATAATAACCATAGACGCTGCTGCGAAGATGGAGGGCGAGCCCACAGGCCAAGTCGCCGAGGGCGTTGGAGCAGCCATAGGCGATCCCGGCCCCGAGAAGTACAAGATCGAACAGGTGGCGCTTGAGCTCGGTGTTGGGCTAGACGCCATAGTGATAAAACAAGGCTTTGACGAGGCCCTCACAGTTATGAGGAAAGAGATAGCAGAGTCCGTAGACAAAGTTATTGAAGCTGTAAAGCGAGTTGTGAGAGAAAAGGTGGCTGAAGGAGGAGTAGCGATTATAGCTGGCATCGGCAACACTATAGGTGTTGGAAATGGCTAGTGGATTTATGAGTAGTCTTGTACCGATACTTCAAGAGGGAGGAGGGTTTGAGAGTTTAGTGTACTACATGTTCATAGT
>QMSN01000082.1 GCA_003650865.1 Thermoprotei archaeon | reverse complement strand
CTTGAGGCCTGCAAGACTGATGAGGAGAGGCTTCAGCTAACCAAGAAGATAGATGAGTGGGTTGGAGTAGCCTATGAGCTTAGAGAGCGAGAGCCCTCACTATTCGACGAGCTTCTAGAGAAGGTTAGTAGTGATGGAGATCCGAGGGCCATAATATCGAGGCTCAACAAGGACTACGAGGAGGGAGTTAAAGGCGCTGTAAGTGAGGTTAGGGAGCTCTGCAACGCAGTCATAGAGGGCTTTAAGCAGACCTTATCAAGGCTCTGGATAAGCTTCGACGGCTGGGACTGGGAGAGCGAGATAGCTGTTTGGAGTGGTGCAACTGAGGAGATCATAAGGAGGATGAGCGAGGTAGCGCCTTGGGCCATAGACGATGTTGAAGGAGCCTTA
Source organism: Thermoprotei archaeon (assembly GCA_003650865.1). GTDB lineage: Archaea > Thermoproteota > Methanomethylicia > Nezhaarchaeales > WYZ-LMO8 > QMSN01. The sequence continues at coordinate 4,945 of QMSN01000082.1, read as the reverse complement.
GTCCTAAATGTGGATGAAGTCGCCTCAACACTCAATCTAAAGGAGAAGTGGGGCTTGCAGTCCAAGGAGATACCCAAGCTAACCTTGAAGAGAGCTGACGGCACAACTCTATACACGACTAGGGACATAGCCTACGCCCTCTGGAAGCTTAAGAGGGCTGACAAGGCAATCAACGTCATAGGGGTTGAGCAGAGCTTAGCGCAACTCCAGCTCAAAGTGGCCCTTGCCCTCCTAGGCGTTAGAGACGTGCAGGAGAGGTATCTACACTACGCCTACGAGCTCGTCAGGCTACCTGGAGCTAAGATGTCGAGTAGGAGGGGAAGGTACATAGCGCTAGACGACTTGCTCAACGAAGCTGTCGAGAGGGTTAAGGCTGAAGTGGAGAAGCGTGGGCAAGCGCTAAGCCCTGACGAGAAGAAGGAGATATCTGAGGTCGTAGGTGTAGGAGCTGTCAAGTACGCCCTTGTAAGCGTCACAGCGTCAAAGCCTATGGTGTTCAGGTGGGACCAAGTCGTAAACTTCGAAAGGAACAGCTTTCCCTTCATAAACTACACCTACGTCAGAGCCCTAGGGATACTTAGGAAGAGCGGCTTTCAGCCTGGAGGCGACGTGGACACCTCGAAGCTCACGGATAGGCAGGAGAGGGAGATGATCATATCCATGTCCAAGTACCCTCAGATGCTGGTTGAAGCCGCTGACGAGCTTAGGCCTGAGATAGTCGCGCTATACCTAAACCAGCTCAGCGAGGAGTTCAACTCGTACTACGAGAGGGTCAACGTGATAAGGGAGAGGGATGAGGAGACTAGGAGAGCTAGGCTCATGCTCGTCTACTCCATCAAGACGGTTATGGAGAGCGGCGCTAAAGCCCTTAACTTGAGGCTCGTCTCTAGGATGTAGATCAACGCTCAGTGATCGTTATAGCCTGTCTAGGGCAAACCTGAACACACATGTAGCAGCCAGTACAGGCTTCAGGCCTAGCCACCCTTATCTTGGCGTTCCCCGTCTTAGGGTCTACCCGTAGCTCAAACACGTTGGGCTTAGCTGGGCAAACCCTCTTGCAGGCCCCGTCACCGATGCACTTATCTAAGTCGACTTTCGGCCTGTACTTCATAGCGCAAACCCTTTGCTTCACCAGAGCTTAAGGCTTATCGACTTGGTTATGGGCTTCCCGCTGGGGGTCTCCATCCTCAAGCCCTTAAGCTCGCTCATGACCTCTCTTAGGCTAAGGGCTAGCTGTAAGAGGCTGGGCCTCCTAATCATGCTGGACATGAGCACCTCGATGTTTAGCTCCCCAGCTTCAAGCCTAGCATAAGCTAGCTTTAGACCCCCAACGGCGACCTCAGCTCTAAGCTTGCCATCAACAGCTATTTTGGGGCTTCGACACCTGTAGGTCTAAACCTAACCTTGATCTTGCCTGAGAGCTTTAGGTCTTCAAGCTCAAACGTTACTTCGAGCCCGCCCATCTCCATGACTTTAGCCAGAACCTCGCCTAGGGAGACCTTGCCATCACCCATAGCTAAACACCTGAGCGTAGTAGGGCATAACCTTATTTCACGTTTTCCCCGTTTATTAGCGGGCCTTAACGAGCTCTAGTGCACCTCTAGCCAGCTCAACCCCAAGCTTCCTACATAGCTCCAACCTCTCGACTTGGAGGTACTCTGGCTGCTACCACGGGCTCTACTAGATTCCCGTGACTTCAGGGAGTCCACAATTAGCTTGTGTATGTTCCCGCTCCAAGCGTAGGCTGTGAATACACCTACATCTCGCCCCTCCATCAGCAACACTCGTCGGCAAGGAGGTGCACTGAGCTGTCTACGCCTAGGCTACGATAAAACCGTGGCAGCAAATTAAGTCACGTGAAAAGGCTCTTCAGAGTCGACTGCTTAAGCCCTCTTAGAACCCTCGACCTTCACTATATCCTCCAGTTGTAGGCGTACTCCTTGGGAGAGCGCTCTAGTTATGTGGCAGTACTCCTCAGCCAGCTTGACAAGCCTCTCAACTCTAGCCTTATCCTCCCCTCGCTTGATAGTCACGCTGATGCTAGCCTCAACTCTCGAGACTTCATATCCACTCAGCCCGCCCTCCACAATGCCCTTAACTTGCACCTCTACGTCGGAGAGCTTAACCTTAAGCCTCTTGGCAAGCCATATGAGCGTTGTCAGTAGGCACCCGCCTATGGAGGCCATGAGAAGCTCGTCTGGACAGAAGTTGCCTCCTTTACCCCCAAACTCCTTGGGTATCTCTATGAGCAGCCTCCTGCCCCCTACGTTGACTAGCCCTCCAGTCTCGCCATCCCACTTAACCTCAACGTTAAACTCAAGCTTATCGGGAAGCCTCATAGCAGCGTTCGTGGAGCACTCAGGGGGAGTTATCTCTTGCTGGGTTTCTCAAGGAGGCTTCTCACCGCAGCCCTAGCAGGCAAATGCTCATGTAACCACCTCACCATCGCCATGTTACCTCTACATCAAATACCATAAGCCGATGGTGAGCTCCGCTTCTGAAGGTGTGTCTGAAGGCAAACTGAAGGTGAATTGATGGCGGGCCCGCGGGGACTTGAACCCCGGACCTCAGGCTCCGCAGGCCTGCGTCCTATCCAGCTAGACGACGGGCCCATCCTCTCCTTATAAGTGCCCTAGATAATCGTTGCTCCACGCTTATTTTAGCCCTCTCTCAATGCCTGCTTTACGCCTCTCACTTACCGCCTTGCTTTTACTCCACGTGTACTCCACACTCGCTCCACCTATGGTAACTCTTAAAATCAGTGGGTAGGCTAGATGTGTTGGAGGTATCGGGTTTTGGGCAAAGTATCGAAGGGTGAGGCTTGCTCTCTATGTGGTAAGCCCGCTGTGAAGTCCATATCAGCTGTTGAGGCATCTAAGTACTTTAAGGTTCAAGGTGGAGCTAGGGGTAGGATCTACTTGTGCAAGGAGCACTACAAGGAGTACAAGAAGCTGAGCAAGAAGGATCGTGAAATTGAGAGGTTGAGATGGTGAGTGAGCTATTTGAGGAGTACGCTGAACCCCTAGAGGTTGAGGGTGAAGAAGAGGAGCTATACATAACTGGGAGGTTTGAGCTTAAACCCCCCAAGGAAACTGGCAAGTGCATACTGCTGTCAGTCTCTTATAGCGGTGAGGCGAAGAGGGCTCTCCTAAAGCTCTACGACGTCGAGAAGAGGGTCATACACTTCTGGTACGACGACACAAGGCACAAGCCCTACTGCTTGACCGACATGACAGTAGAGGAGCTCAAGAGGAGTAAAGTGATATCACACCCCGGCCTCGTGGGGTTCGAGAGGGTTAAGAAGTTCGACGTGTTGAGGGAGAGGGAGGTAGAGCTAACGAAGATCATTGCTTCAGACCCCTTAGCGATAGGCGGTAAGAGGGGCTCCATAAGGGACCTCCTACCGAGGGCTTGGGAGGCCGACATAAAGTACCACAACTGCTACATCTTCGATAGGCAGCTCGTGCCGGGCATGTTCTACAAAGTCGAGGACGGCAAGCTCATACGCCTAGACTCCGAGTTCAGCGGTGGTGAAGCTGAAAACGTCCTCAAGATATTCGAGGGTCAAGAGGCGGCTAAGGAGCTGGTGAAGGAGTGGCTGCCGCTGTTCTTAGCTGAGATCCCCGACATTAAGAGGGCGGCTATAGACATAGAGGTTTACTCGCCAGATCCAGATAAGCTTCCTAACCCTAGGGAGGCTCTGTACCCAATCATAGCGTTCAGCTTGGCTTCATCGGATGGCGTCAAGAAGGTGTTCTTGCTCAGGAGGGACGGCATGGAGGTCGACGAGAGCGAAGTGTCCAGAACTGAGGGAATGCCTGAAGGTGTCGTGGTGAAGTTCTTCTACGACGAGTACAAGATGATTGAGGAGATATTTAGAGAGCTCAATGAGTACCCAATAATCCTGACGTTTAACGGCGATAACTTCGACTTAAACTACATACTTCACAGGGCGTTGAAGCTGGGCTTCTCGAGGGATCAGATACCCATATCGATGACCGCTGGGGAAAACCCATCTGCTCTCCTCGCCTTGGGCGTCCACGTAGACCTCTACAAGTTCTTCCACAACAAGTCGATTCAGGGATATGCCTTTGGGAACAAGTATAGGGATGTCACCCTCGACGCAGTGGCTGAAGCAATACTATCACATAAGAAGATACAGCTGAAAGTCCCGGTCTCTCAGCTGAGCTACATGGAGCTAGCTGCTTACTGCTTGAGGGATGCTCAGCTAACGCTAGCCTTCACGACTTTCCAAGACAACTTGCTGCTCAAGCTCATAATACTGTTCATGAGGATAGCGAAGATGAGCATGGAGGACGTGACGAGGCAGGGCATATCGAACTGGATTAGGAACATGCTCTACTACGAGCACAGGAAGAGGGGTTACTTGATCCCTAGGAAGGACGAGATCATAGCCGTCAAGGGCGAGGCTACGACTGCAGCTAAGATAAAAGGTAAGAAGTACCTCGGAGCCATAGTGCTAAAACCACCTGCAGGCGTCTACTTCAATGTAGCTGTGCTTGACTTCACATCCCTATACCCGAGCATAGTCAAGACGAGGAACCTCTCCTACGAGGTCATAAACTGCCATCACCCAGAGTGCAGGTCAAATACCATACCTGGTACAAGCCACTGGGTATGCACTAAGAGGCAGGGGTTGACGTCGATACTCATAGGCATGTTGAGGGACATAAGGGCTCTCTGGTTCAAACCGATGTCCAAGGACGAGAGTCTAGACCCAGCTAAGAGGGGCTTGTACAGCGTGGTTGAGAAGAGCCTCAAGGTCATACTGAACGCCTCGTACGGCGTCATGGGCTCCACGAACTTCTCCCTCTACTGCCCGCCAGTGGCTGAGAGCACTACTGCCATAGGTAGGTACGTGATCACCAAGACCATAGAGAAAGCTCAGAGCCTAGGGTTGCAGGTGATCTATGGGGACACCGAT
>QMSN01000081.1 GCA_003650865.1 Thermoprotei archaeon | reverse complement strand
GAGGCTTACATAGAGTCTATGCTCAAGAACTACGTCAAGTAGCCTAAGGCTATATCGTTAGCACCCCGACCCTGTACCTCTCCTTGAGCTCCTTCTTCTTAGCTTCATTCCAGCCTGAAACCTCCTGGTAGTACCCTGTGACCCTGCTCCAGTACCTCACGTTGGGTGAGTTGCATCGTGGACACTGGTCAAGTATCCCTCCACTCACGTCACCGCAGTCCTCGCATATCGTTAAGTCCTTGGTGTAGGCGAAGTAGCCTACTTGACTTGTCTTAGCTATCTTCCACGTCAACTTGTAGAGAGCCTCGGGGTCTGGATATGCCTCGCCCATCCATACGTGGAATATGTTGCCTCCACTCAACAGTGGGAAGAACTTGTGCTCGATGTTTAGCTTCTCAGCTAGGGTTATAGGTGCCCCGACATATACGTGCGTGCCATTGGTGTAGTACACAGGCACATCTCGAATGCCCTCCTTTAGGAGCCTTAAGGCTGTCTCCACGTCTCCCTTTACAACCCTAGCGGCTTTGTCCTTGAATTGCGGTGAGATCAAGTCACTGACCGCGAGCCTCTGAGCACAGCTCTCAGCAGGTGTTCTAGCTAGCGCTAACTTCATTTCATGCTTCTTCTCAAGCTCCTCCTTGTACTTCTTCATCTCGATCAAGAGCTTGACGAGGAGCCTAACAGCTGTCTCGTGCTCGTGGAGCTGGTAGCCCGTATGCCATTGGGCCATCTCGTTTCCTCCAACTATCCCTATGGTGTATATGAGCTCGTCGAAGTCAACGGCTGAAGGCCCCCTCTTACCTGTTCTTGGGTCTAGAGGCCTCTGAGTGGCGAAGGGGAGCTTGTTGTAGCGTATCATGTTCTCCATCCAGCGCTTCTTGGCTTTGAACACCTCAACGCATAGATCCATTAGCTTAAAGGTGAGCTCCACGAGCTTATCATCGTCCCCGTTAGCTTGATATGCTAGCCTGGGTAGATTTATGGTTACTACCTGCCATGCCCCCATGCTGAAGTGCTTGCCATCCACGAAGTACATCTTTTCGTTAAACTCTGGGTCGGTTTCAGGGGTCTCGGTAAATGTGTAGGCGCAGCACTGATAGCAAGATATCCCCTTTCCGTACCCTCTATAGGGGGGTATGGCGTTGTCGAAGTAGGGAGTTCCGAACTTAGCCACTACTTCATGCACTAGTAGCCAGTCCTCGTAGAACTCGTCGCTTAGGCTCTCAGGTGTCAAGTATCCCTCTAGCTTGGGGAAGTTGAAGGGCTTGCCCCAGTAATCGCCTTCTAGCGCTACTTCGTATATGGCCCTGAAGAACATCCTAGCCTCTTCCTCGTAGTCGCCATAGGTGTCGGGGCCCACTTGTCCCTTCATGACTACAGGCTTGTCCCTCCATATTTCAGGTATTGTGGGCGTCAGCTGTATATTGGAGAAGACTAGCTGTCCTCCTCTAGCTACGTAGGCTTGAGTTAGCTCGTAAAACATCATCTGAGCCAGTTGCTTCACCTGCTTGTAGCTCAACCCCCTCAGGTATGGCGCTATGAACACGTTGTAGTTGTAGAAGCCCTGCCCCCCAGCGAAGTTTGTCTGAGCTGCTGCCAGCACCTTAACGCTGTGCAACACCGCCACTTCAGGGTGCTTAGCTGGTCCAGCTACGCTTGTCTTGAGACCTGTTCCATCGGGCATAAGCCCGTAGTAGAAGAAGTACCTCAAATCCCAGTCCTGACAGAAAGGCCTAACGCCGAAGTACTCCAAGTCATGAATGTGTATGTCACCCTTGAGGTGCGCATCACCGACTTTAGGGTGCAAGAGGAGGAGGTACTCCTCCTTTGACAGCTTGTCAGCCTTCTTCTTATGTGCGGTTTCGGCATTAGGTTGTAGGTTGGCGTTCTCCTTAGCCTCAAACCCTAGGCCTAGGTCTATCAGGTAAGCATCATAAACAGGAGCTCCAACCCTAGTCAGTATGTTCCTGTAAATTATGTACTCAGGATGTTTATCTGACCTCTCAAGCAAAATGTTGTTAACCATCTCTCTTATCAGCGCGCCACTAACAAATTTAGCCTTCATCTCGAGAATCCTTCTTTCAGCTTCACGCGCTATCTCTTCAGCTTCTCTAACACTTATGGGTGGTATATCGAAGAACTCCTCAGCTAGCTTGGTCTCTCTAAGAAGCTGCTTGACTATAGCAGACCTGTTCCAGGGAACCATGTAGCCATCTGAAGTCCTAACGACGGGCTTCCCAGCTACGTAGTAAGAGACTGCCTTAAGCCAAGCCTCTAATGTGGCCTGCTTGACCTTCAAAGCCTCCTTCCTACCTCTCTTAGCCACTCCTCACTCCCTCCCTTTAATTACCTCACGCAACTTGTCGACCAGCAGGTGGTCGCCATTAAATAAATCTGATGCAAAAAACACGTGGTCACCAACTTCGAGAGCTGGTGTCTCAGTTAAAAATATATCTCTCATGACTAGATCGGCCATTACATCGCTATTGGAGATATCGAGGACTTCGTACTCAACGTTCATCTCTTTTAAAGCTCTCTTGAGCATCTCGCACCTCGGACACATCGGCGATACGTAGAGCTTAACTCTCACCTCTCCAGGACCCCCTGCACCTCTCTTTACTCTTGAAGAGTGATTTAAACGGCTACTAGGCTATACATAGTACGGAAAAAATGTTACAGTAACCCATTTATTCCCACCGTTTGAAGATGTTGTGTCTTATATTTAATAGGTCTAGCACCTTGCCTACGACGAAGTCCACGATTTCTCTAACGCTCTTAGGCTTATGGTAAAACGCGGGGCAAGCTGGAAGCACCACTCCACCCATGACAGTCACCCTGAGCATGTTCCTTATGTGCGCCGCGGTGAGAGGGGTTTCGCGGGGGACTACTATGAGCCTCCTCCTCTCCTTTAATGTGACTTCAGCCGCTCTAGCAACTAGATTGCTTGAGTAACAATTAGCTATTGCCGCCAAGGTCTTCATGCTACAAGGGATTACGACCATGGCGTCCACTAGGAAGGATCCGCTAGCTACAGGAGCTTCCAATAAGTCCTCGCTGTAGAGCTTATCGCAAAGCTCTTCTAGCTCCTTTAAGCTCATGTCAAGTTCGTGATGTAGGATCTTGAGGGCACTCTTCGTGACTATTAGGTACACCTCATGGCCGCCCAGCTCTTTAAGCACTTCGAGAAGTCTAACTCCATAGATGACTCCACTAGCACCTGTAATCGCCACTATCAACCTCATGCTTAACCCAGCTTCGCCAGATTTATTATGAGCTTCCTCTCTCTTACGAATTAGTGTATAATCATGGTTGGTCGATATGGGTTTAAAAAGCTTGTTAAGGTCGATGAGGCCGTTAAGAGGCTTTTAAGCTCCTTCAGCGTGGAGCTGCCAGTAGAGGAAGTCCCCTTGACCGAGGCTTATGGAAGGGTATCCGCTGTAGACTTGGTCTCGCCAATTAATGTCCCTCACTTCAACAGGTCTGCCGTTGACGGCTATGCTGTTAAAGCTGAGGATACCTTTGGCGCCTCTCCTCACAGCCCTAGGGTCCTCAAAGTCGTTGACGATCCAGCCAAAGTCTTAGGGAGTGGCTTTGCGTATAGAATCTCAACAGGCTACCCCATACCAGAGCCCTTCGACGCAGTGGTCATGCTTGAACATTCGTCTGAGAGGAATGGCAACTTAGAGGTCTACACGCCCCTCACGCCAATGAAAAATGTGTCGAGGGAAGGGGAGGACGTGAAGAAAGGGGAAGTCATCATAAGGAGGGGCGTAATCATAGAGCCTCACCACGTGGGGTTGGCAGCGGCATGCGGCTTAACGTCAATACCGGTGTTTAGAAAGCCTAGAGCTCTAATAGTGAGCACAGGGGAAGAGGTCTTGAAGGTAGGTTGTGAACTCTACAACTTCAAGATATACGACTCCACCAGCTACATAATCTACGGTCTAGCGCTAAGTGAGGGATGTAAACCCGAGATCTACTCGAAATCGCCCATAAGCTCCTCGAGGGAGGAGCTTCTCGAAGCTCTAGAGTATGGCCTTAGACACTTCGACCTAGTACTTTTCATAGGTGGCTCGTCGGTAGGATCCCTCGACATAGTCCCAAGGGTCTTAGAGGAGAGGGGTATCAAGTTGTTTCACGGCGTAGCCATGAAGCCCGGCATGCCTACAGCTGCTTTCAACGTTGAAGGTAAACCTGTGGTCTGTCTACCTGGGTTCCCTGTAGCTGCTTTCTTCTCCTTCATAACTCTAGTCTCCCCCCTCATTAGGTCGATGTATAAGCTTGCAGAAGACTTGTCCACGCCGAGCTTTAAGGCCAAGTTGAGGAGAAGGCTCGCGGGCGACTTGGGCAAGAGGGTTTACGTGAGAGTTCGAGTATTAAGGGGTGAAGACGGCTTGGAGGCAGAGCCTATAACGGCAAGTGGATCTGGCGTTATAAGTAGCCTATGTAAGGCTCAGGGCTACGTTGTTCTTAAGGAGGACGTGGACTTCGTGGGTGAAGGGGAGCTAGTCGACGTATACTTGCTCGGAGGTTTAATGAGATGTTTAAGTTGGTAAGCCTTGAAGAGGCTCAAGAGAGACTTAAGAAGTTTAAGCTTAACTTGGGGGTTGAAGTAGTCCACTTAAGGGAATCCCTCGGCAGGGTGCTGGCGAGGGATGTGCATTGCAACGTCGCCCTCCCACCCTTTAATAGGAGTAGCCGAGACGGCTATGCTGTTAAAGCTGAGGACACCTTCGTAGCGTCTGACCAAAACCCTGCAAGACTCCTACTCATAGGCTCTGTGAGCATGGGGATGAAGCCCTCAATAGCCATTGGTAGAGGGGAATGCGCGTACATACCAACTGGAGCTCCTCTACCTAGGGGTGCCAACGCAGTGGTCATGGTGGAGGATGTAAAGGTTGAGGATAACTACGTGTACGTGTATAGGCCAGTAGCTCCTCTACAAAATGTAGTTACCGTCGGCTCTGACGTGCCCAAGGGCTCCTTAATCGCTAAGAAGGGCGCTAAGATAGGCGTTAGAGAAGTGGCGTTGCTTGCCTCCTCCGGCTACAAGGAGGTTGAGGTTTTCGAGAAGCCTCTCGTAGCGGTCTTGTCGACTGGGCTTGAGCTGGTTGATGTAGGCTTGCCCCTTGACGAGGGCAAGGTTTACGACGTCAACTCCTACGTATTATCGAGCTACTTGACCCTGCTCGGTTGCCGCCCTATCCTTATGGGCATAGCTCCAGACGACCCCCTAGCTCTTTCGAGCATCATCGAGAAGGCGTTATCCCTCTCCCACTTCACCATAGTCTCAGGAGGCACCTCGAAGGGGGAGGGAGATGTTCTTCCTCAAGCGCT
>QMSN01000080.1 GCA_003650865.1 Thermoprotei archaeon | reverse complement strand
GCTGATGCATCAACTACTATCACGATCCTCCCTCACTAACTCCCAAGAGAGCCCTTTAGGAGTGCTCCACGACGCCTTCTCCAACTCGCTTAATACCTGCTGGAAGTTGTCGAGGGCTTCAAGCTCTCTAACCCTATTCTCGACGAACATCCTAAGCTCATCAGCCCAATTAACCCTATCTCTATACATCTCCATCTTCCTCTTCAACTCCCTTCTCACCTTAAAGCTGACGACTTCACTCATCAGCACCACACAGCCATTATACTTGTGAGTTTACTATATAAGTCTACTGTAAAGAAGACCTAGTGACCACGTGAGTTTACCTAACATGTAGCGAATTCGTGAATTGAATAAATAGTTGATATGCAGTATTCTAGTTGAGGGGGTTGCTCTGAGCTTTTCGCGTGATGCTAAGCGTCTTAGGAGCTCTACGAGTAAGCTTGTGGAGCTCATGGAGAGGAGGATTAGTGCTCTACGTGAGTGCTCGTTTATACCTCTCTACTTTAGGCCTCTTGTAAGCTCTCCACCAGCAGCTGAGTTCTTCAGTGAGGGTTCGTTTAAGGCTGTGGGCATTGACGGCTCGCAGTCTACTGAAGAGAGGCTTGAGATGCTCCTCTTCTACGTTTGTGCCGCAGCTTACTCCTGTAGCTTTGAGGTTTCAAGTGAAATTGAGATTCACGCTTCAACTGCTGAGAGAGATGAAGCCTTAACGGTGTCTTCCTGCATCCCCCTCTGGATGGAGGACGTGGTTGAGGTTAATCCAAGAGCTCTCTACGCCTTCAGCGACTTCGAGTTTAAGCGTTCCATAGAGAGCATCCCAAACTCCTTGATGACGTTGGCGGAGCTCCACATAGCCCTCAAGGCCTTGGCAAACGACGACGTCAAAGTAGTCCTGCTCGATAGGCTTATCTCGGGGACTTATGGGCCCTCAAGTAGGGATCTTAGGCGCCTAATCATGAAGGGCTCTTCAGCCCTAGAGGAGATAGCTACGCCGTACGGCAACTTAAGCCTCCTCGACTTGAGGTTGGCCCTACGCCTTGGAGATGGCAGTCTCACCGTGCCTGCAAGGAGTGTTCACGGAGCCTACGCGCTAATCAAGCTGCTCATAGAGGCCAAGAGGAGAGGTGAAGAGGGGCTAACCCCTTCCGACGTTAAGAGCAAATTGAGGGTTTCTAAAGATGCAGCCTCCTCCTTCATCAAGATGCTCAGGAAGATCGACAAGGAGCACGGCCACAAGCTCCTTGAGGAGGGCGACCGCCTCTCAGTTAAGAGCGAAGTCATGGACTACTGGAGGAGAGTCTCCTACGCGCTGGAAGTGTTGTTCAACCACCTCTTCGAGCAGGATGAGGAGCACCCCCTCCTCATACACGAGAGATGGCTTACCACGCTTGACTTAAACGCCATGACGGCAATCTCGCTCATCAAGCTTCTCGTAGAGGCCCGTAGGAGGAGGAAGCTGGTTCTCGGGATAGCGAAGGACACGAACGCAACAGACTTCCTCCGATCAGCCATGCCGATCCTCGAGCTGAAAAGAAGAGGGGACTTTAGGAGGACAGCTCCACTTAGGAGTGACAGGGCTTTCCTCACGATACTTAGCGCCTCGAGGTGCAGTGAGCTACCAACCCCGTGGAGGACCATAGAGTACGACTACTGCTACTCAACCATGCGCCCCCACGTCGACCTAGGGCTGCCTGGGGTAGAGGCTATAGCTGCTCGCAAGGTCGTCTTTCACGAGCAGCTAATCGTGAAGGGCTACTTCCAGCTTCGAAGCTCACCCCACGACAGCTCTGTTAGAAGCCCGGTGTTCGTGTACGATAGGCCCTTCTACCCGGAGTTCGATGGAGGCCACGTGGTGTCGATAGTGTGCTTGGAGGGAGGGCGTAACGCTAAGCCTTGGGAGGTGAGGGCGTTTACAGAGTCTGAAGAGCGAAGCCTAATAGGCGACTTGGCTCTAGCCTTTCTAAGCCGATCGGACAACCCAGCCGTCATAGAGGGGCTTGGGTACAACCAGCTCCTCCTCTTAGCGGATAAGTACGTCAAGGCCTTGTCGAGGCAGGCTAAGAGCATGCTTAGAGGCGTTGCAGACCTAGACTTGGTGGCTGTCGCGAGGAAGTACAAGGCCTTCTTCGCGGCTAGGCGGTTTAGAGACTTGAGGAGTGAGGCTGAACACATGAGGGAGAGGGTTGGTGGGGTGTAGGAGTTGTCGTGGAGCAGCTACCTAGAAGATCTAGATGGAAAGTTCGATGCGAGGTTGAGGGAGTCTAGGATTAAGACCTCGACGTACGAGGAGGGGAGGATAGTCCTGACGAGCATTATAGGCATGGTTGAAGCAGCCTTCAACCTCGAAGTACTAGATAGGCTTAGGAGGCCGTGCTTCATAGCTGTTGAGAGGCCTTCAGCTGGAGGCGACGTGTACTTGATCTACGAAGTCGTGAGCGCAAGCCCTATCCATTACCAGCAGCTTTCAATGGACGTGTCAATGCCCAAGGCCCTTCGCCTAGACTTCCTCGACCAGATATACTCGATGTGGGGGAAGACTGAGGATGCCTGGATAGACATACTCTCAGTCTACACGGGCTACGTGATGAAGCTCTCAAGTCAAGAACCTCTCTTCGAGAGAGATGAGACCTTCGTACCCCTCGTAGGGGCTAGGGTCTACTTGCTCTCGAACAAGGCTGTCGACAAGTTCATCAACGTAGATAGAGGTGTAGAGCTGGGAAGGCTTCTCGGCTTCGACTTAGAGCTTAAAGTGGACCTCGAGAGGCTCATTAAGTACCACGGCGGGACGTTCGGCTTCACGGGGACTGGGAAGTCGAACCTCACATCTCTAATCGTCAGGAAGATCATGAACAGCCTCGAGGACACCAGAGTGGTGATCGTGGACGTAGCTGGGGAGTACGTGATCTCGCTCCTAGACCTCGTCGCTAGAGAAGGTGTGTTTTACTCAATTGAGGACTTCAAGTCCATGCCGAACGGCGTCGAAGCCCTGCTAGCCTCACAAGCAGTTCCAGAGACACTGGTAGAGGCGTTAGAGCCCCATGGGGGCTACAGCCTCCTAGAGGAGTGGATTGAAAAGCTATTCGACAACGACAAGGTCAAGCTCATAGACCTCGTAACCCCTATACCCCTAACCCTCAAGATGATTCTGGAGCGCTTCGAGACACTGGCTAGAGACGATAACCCAGCCAATGCAGAGAAGGGTAGAAGGGTTTACCAGAGGATTATTCAGCTCCGCAGAGAGAAGAACCTGCCACTTGAAGAGCCCCTGCTGAAGCTTGCCAGGCATGTGCCCAGCCTAATAGACGAGGTCAAATCGATCATCGAGTCTGAAGTCCCAAGAGAGCAGTCGACGGGCAAGAGGGGCGTTAAGACAAAGTTTGAGTCAGCAGCTGAAGCTATACTTGAAACCCTTGAGAGGCTGGAGGAGGTGGAGGCTCCTGCTGAGGGTGGAGGAGTTCTACCGGAGGACCTCGCCAAGGCCATGGTGTCCCCTGAAAGATCCCCCAAGCTGACAGTCCTCTACATCCCCGACCCCTACAATGCGAGGGTTTTCACCGAGCGCTTCATAAAGTCCCTCTTAGAGGCCAGGAAGAGGCAGATCAAAGGACCGAGGGTCCTCGTGGTCCTAGATGAAGCCCAGGAGTTTATCCCGGATAGGCAGAGAGCCGATGACTACACATCTCAGTCGAATGTAGCTGTAGAGCAGCTGTTGAGGCAGGGCAGGAAGTACAGGCTTCACTGTTGGATAAGCACGCAGAGAGTTGCTCACTTAAACGTCAACGCTGTCCAGCAGATCCACAGCTACTTCGCTGGGACACTACCGAGGAGCTACGACCGCCACGTAATAGCTGAGGCAGCTGGTGTAAGCCCAGAAATCCTAGATAAGACAGCTCTACTCGACGTAGGCGAGTGGCTCCTCATATCCTACAAGGCGACGCGCATTAGGGGTGTCCCAGTCTTCATCAAGGCTCCGGACAACGAGAAGATACTCGTCGACAACTTAGTAAAGCTAAGCGTGGAGAGCTGAGAAGGAGTTAAATGGTTAGAAATGTTGAGGGCTGAAGGTCTAGGGTGCTCAAGGAGAGTTTTTAAGCAGAAAGCCATCACCACTCCTCAACCCACACGTTAAGTTGGGCGAGGTCATGAGAATACGATAAACATCGATGTCTAGGGCTGTAAAGCTTTAGAGAAGGTTAAGCGTTTCTTCATAGTAAGTCGTAGCGAAGAGCCTCGAGGCCGATAAAAGGAGGTAATAAAGGTAGGAGTTTAAAGAAGAGTTATTGTTTAGGTCTTGCCCTTTCTGAGTAGCGCTATGTCGCCTAGGTTTACGTCTTTGTCAGTCTTCACTCCGTTCAGCGTCCAAGGCGAGTAGCCTTCCTTCTCTATCTTGATCGTGTACGTGTGGTTCCACTCCAAGTCTTTGAGCCAGAAGTCCCCGAACTCGTCGGTTACTGCTTCATAGGTCTTCCCAGTCTCAGTGTCTACAGCCGTTACCTTTGCTCCCTCAATGCACTCATCGATGTCTGGGTCGTAGACTGCTCCAGCTATGAAGGGCCTAGGCAGATTGAGGTAGTAGACCCTAGGCTTATACTTGTTCTCGGATGTGCTTACAGCAAACGGCCTCTTGCTCTCAAACTCTGGATTTAGAGTTTCAGCCTTCGCTATTAGATCCTTAAGCTCCTCTTCCTCCCCGAACTTTATGGCGTCGAATGGACACACCTCTACGCACCTAGGGGTCTTGACGTGCGGGTCCTTGCCGTCCACTAGGTGTGCACAGCCCGTGCACTTCTGAGCTATGTTCAGCTTGTCGTTGAAGTATATGGCTCCATACGGGCATGCAGGGATACACTTCCTACACCCATTACACTTCTCTGGGTCTATTAGGACCAAGCCGTCAGGCCTCTTCACTATCGCACCAACGGGGCAAGCAGCTATGCATGGCGCATTGTCACAGTGCATGCAAATACGAGGTATATAAGTTACTTTGACCTTAGGCGTTGTCCCTCTCTCAAACTCGCATAGCTTAAGCCAGAAGTGCCCTGTATCGGGTTGTGGTTTTGCATAGGGGCTCCAGTCGTTGTCGACGTGCTCGTCTTTGCACGCTATTTGGCAGTCATAGCATCCATGGCACTTAGCTATATCTATAACGAATACCTTACCCATTTATGCCACCTCCTTTGCCCAAGTTTCATGGCATACTCCTACATCTGGGTGCAACATTCTCTTAAACGCCTCTGGGTACTGCTTCATGAGCTCGAATACGTCGACCTTCTCGACTTCCACTAGGACGCCGCTGCAAACCTGTCCAACCGTGTTCTTTGATATCGGCTTCTCTGGGACTATGAGGTCGATGGCTCCTCCTCGATCTATGAGTGGATCTGTGGATAT
>QMSN01000079.1 GCA_003650865.1 Thermoprotei archaeon | reverse complement strand
CTCGGTGGGGGCTGGGCATGACAGAAAAGTTACCCCGGGAATAACCGGCTCGTCGCGGGTGAGAGCCCACATCGACCCCGCGGATTGGTACCCAGACGTCGTCTCTTCCCATCCTGGGGGTGAAGCAGCCCCCAAGGGTGGGGCTGCCCGCCCATTAAAGGGGAACGTGAGATGGGTTTAGACCGTCGTGAGACAGGTCGGTCTCTACCTGCCGGGGGCGTGGGCCGCCTGAGGGGAAGGTACCCTCAGTACGAGAGGAACGGGGTGCCGTGGCCTCTAGTCTACCGGTTGTCCGGTAGGGCATCGCCGGGCAGCCACGCCATAGGGGATAAGGGCTGAAAGCATCTAAGCCCGAAGCCCTCCCCGAGACGAGGCGGCCATTCCCGCGTGCACCTATAGCGGGCAACCGCTATAGGTGGCGGGACGAGGGCTCCCGTAGAAGACGGGGTTGATGGGGCGGGGGTGTAAGCACCGAGACCGTAAGGTCGAGGTGTTGAGCCTGCCGCTCCCAATAGCCCGAGGCCGCTCATTGAGCCCGCAGGCGGGCAAAAGTGCTCAGCCTATGTATGGCGGTTAGCCTCGACTTCTAAAGAAATTTTTAAGACACCCTTCTGTAACCCTCATTTTTGGGCTCGTAGCTCAGCATGGTCAGAGCGCTCGGCTGATAACTGAAGTCAGAGACCGAGAGGTCGGGGGTTCAAGTCCCCCCGAGCCCACCACTTATGTGGGCCGGTAGATCAGACTGGTAGATCGCCCGCTTCGCAAGCGGGAGGGCGCGGGTTCAAGTCCCGCCCGGTCCACCACTCTCCTTCACTTGATGAGGCTCAGGCCACATTAAGTACTGGTAGTGGCAGTAGTAATGGCTATCGTGTAAACGCTTGTGAACTTTTTGCCATTGTTCCACCTCCACATGCTCTCAGGTTGCTTTTAGGTGCAGAGACGGGAGCTCTAGGTGTAGATCCTCTCGTATTTCGCTATGGTTGAACTACGTCGTTTGCATCAAGACTCTTTAAATACTTGTTTTGCGTAGCTTTCAACTTAAACAGGAGTACATAGGGTGAGAGGCCTCTATGGACATCCTCGGTAAGTTCAACCCTAAAGAGTACGAGGTCAAGTGGATGAAATACTGGGAGGAGAGGAGGGTATACTCGTTTAGGAGAGACCTATTGAACGTCAAGTCCTCTTACGTGATAGATACCCCTCCCCCTTATCCTAGTGGGGAATTCCATGTGGGAAACGCGCTTAATTGGTGCTACATGGACTTCGTCGCCAGGTACAAGAGGATGAAGGGTTTCAATGTGCTGTTCCCTCAAGGCTGGGACTGTCATGGTCTTCCTACTGAGGTTAGGGCTGAGCGTGCGCTAGGAGTTAAAAAGAGGGACTTAGAGGCTAAGAAGTTCAAGGAGGTATGCGCGAAGCTTACTGAAGAGTGGATTAAGCCCATGAAGGAGTCCATTAAGAGATTAGGCTTTTCCGTTGACTGGAGCATGGAGTACAAGACCATGAGCCCCGACTACTGGAGGAGGACCCAGCTATCCTTCGTCTTGCTCTACGATAAGGGCTTGATATATAGAGCTGAGCACCCAGTTAATTGGTGTCCAAGGTGTGAGACAGCTATCGCTGAGGCTGAGATAGAGTACGTCGAGAGGCCTACCACGCTAAACTACATACTATTTGAGGTTGAGGGGAGAAAACCGATAGTCATAGCCACGACTAGGCCTGAGCTCTTGCCATCCTGTGTAGCCGTATTCGTGAACCCAGCTGATGACAGGTACAAGGAGTACGTGGGGTTAAAGGCGCGGGTTCCCCTTTTTGGACATGAAGTTCCAATAATGGCTGACGAGACCGTTGATATGGAGTTTGGATCAGGGGCTGTCATGGTGTGCACTTACGGCGATAAGTCAGACGTTAGGTGGCAGAAGAGGTATGGTCTTCCAGTTAGAGTATCCATAACTGAGGATGGATTAATGAACGAGTTGGCAGGGCCTTATAAGGGATTGACTGTAAGCGAGGCCAGAAAGAAGATCATTGAGGACTTAAAGGCTAAGGGCCTAATAGTTAAAGAGGAAAGGATAAACCAACATGTGGGAACTTGCTGGCGTTGCCACACACCCATAGAGATACTACCTCGACTTCAGTGGTTCATGAAGACGAGCGCTCTAAGAGAAAGTGTTGAGAGAGAGGCCTTCTCCATCGTTTGGGTTCCCGAGTACGCTAGACAAAGGCTTCTTGACTGGGTTAAATCGATGGACTGGGATTGGGTGATATCTAGGCAGAGAGTCTTCGCAACACCAATACCCGTCTGGTACTGTAATAACTGTGGTGAGGTCATAACGGCTAAGCCAGAGTGGTTACCTGTAGACCCGAGAGAACAGGATCCGCCTTTAGACAGATGTCCTCGATGCGGCTCCAGAAGTTTTCGAGGAGAAAGCGATGTCATGGATACATGGATGGATTCTTCGATAACCTGTGCTGTCATAGCTGGATGGCCTGACGACCCTGATAGCTTTAGTAAGCTCTTTCCAAGCGACTTACAGCCAAACGGCTACGACATAATTAGGACATGGGATTACTATCTCCTAGTCCGCCACTTAGGCCTCTTCGGCAAAGCACCCTACAAGGTGGCTTTGATCAACGGAATGGTAAGGGGCACCGATGGCAGGATGATGCACAAGTCCTATGGCAACTACATCGAGGTCAGAGAGGTCGTGGAGAAGTACTGCGCTGATGCTCTGAGGCAATGGGCTGCAAGCGGTGCCACAGGTTACGACATAAGGTTTAGGTGGGAGGATGTGGATTATGCATGGCGCTTCTTAATCAAGCTCTGGAATGCCTCGAAATTCGTGTTATCCAACTTAGCTGACTATGAAGGCTCTCGCCCAGAGAATCTTAGAGTTTTAGATGTCTGGTTATTGAGCAAGCTTGCTGACACCGTGGAGACCGCGACGTCATTTATGGAGCAAATGCGCTTCAACGAGGCTTTAGAATCTATTAGGGACTTCACATGGCACGTCTTCTGCGACCACTACATAGAGGCCGTTAAGTACCGCCTCTACGGGCAGGCGGACGATGACAGTAGAAGGGCTTCTCAATACACCCTCTCCAAGGCTCTATTCGTGATACTTAGGCTTCTAGCACCCTTCTGTCCCTTCATAACTGAAGAGATATACCACGCTTACTTTAAACAGAAAGTCGGTGTGGAGAGCATACACTTATTGGAGTGGCCTAGACCCGATGAGTGTGAAAGAAACCCCGCAGCCGAAAAGGTAGGGTCCATAATCATCTCGACAATAGCTGCTATCAGAAGGACGAAGATAAGGAGTAGGCTTTCACCAGGTCACCCTCTAGAGTTATTGCAGCTAGACCCTGGACCTCACGCTGAGGCTCTGGCTGAAGGGCTTGACGACGTGAAGGGGACGTGTAGAGCCCAAGAAGTGGTGGTGGAGAGCTTACAGAGCGACTACCACGTAGTGGACGAGTACCCCGATATACGCTTTAAGTTCAGAGCTGTGAAGAGGTGATCGCAATAAGCCTAGATAAGATAAGGCTTGAGAGGCTGCTTAAGGAGTTAAAGTCGAAGAAGGGCAGGGGGACCGAGCTTATATCACTCTACATACCTGCTGGCAGGCCCTTAGGCGACGTAACCTCTTCGTTAAGAGAGGAGCTGTCGACAGCTGCTAACATAAAGGATAGAACTACGAGACACCACGTCCTCGACGCCCTAACAGTGACTCTCCAGAGGTTGAAGATGTTCACGTCAACTCCTAAAAACGGGCTTGTGATATTTGCAGGCTACATACCTAGAGGAGCACCTGGCAGCGAGAAGATGGAGGTCTACGTCATAGAGCCCCCTGAGCCGATAAACACCTACCTCTATAGGTGCGATTCAAGGTTTCACACAGAGATACTCGAAGAGATGACGGAGGAGAAGGGGAGCTACGGGATCATAGTCATGGATAGAAGCAGTGCGACTTTCGCACTACTAACGGGGAGGAGGTTAAAGGTGCTTGACGAAATAACGTCAGGAGTGCCAGGCAAGCACAGTGCTGGAGGTCAGTCGGCTAGGAGGTTTGAGAGGGTTATAGAGATTATGGCTCACGAGTTCTACAAGAGAGTTGGAGAGTACGCTCAGAAGCTCTTCAGCGGCATAGAGGACTTGAAGGGGTTAATAATTGGAGGGCCAGGTCCAACCAAGAACGACTTCTATGAAGGCAACTACCTACCATCCGACTTGAAGAAGCTCGTAATAGCTGTGGTCGACGTGGGCTATACGGGTGAAGAAGGTGTCTATGAGCTTATAGAGAGGTCTCAGGACATACTTGAGGGCATACGGTACATCCATGAGAGGCAGGTCATACAGAAGTTTCTCGAATACATAGCTAAGAAGGAGAACTTAGTATCCTATGGCTACAGAGAGGTGTACAGCCTCCTTAACCAAGGAGTTGTGGATACATTAATAGTCTCTGAGGACTTGCCGTTAATCTACGTCAAGGCGTCGTGTGGGAACTGTGGGTGGAGCAAGCATGAGATACTTAGGAAAGAGGATGTAGAGGAGTTCAAGAGGCTCTACGCGAAGTGCCCTGTATGTGGACAGCAGACTGTACTAGAGCAAGGAGATGTTATCGAGCACCTCTTAGAGGTGTCTAAGATGTACGGGACCAAGGTCGAGATAATATCCACAGCAACGGAGGAAGGCAAAGGCTTCTTGCAGTCATTCGGGGGGATAGCGGGGTTACTGCGATACGCTCGTTCCAGCAGCTGAGATGAGGGTGAGAACCTACACCAATAAATTTCAGCTTGTCGACGTATAAGGTATGAGAGAACGCTTTGTACTAAAACTGGGTGGCCACGTGATCTTCAGTGAGGATGGAGCGTTAAAATCGAATACCTTGTTGAGCTACGCTAAGCTGATAAGGGATTTCTGGGCAAGCGGCAAGCAAGTGCACGTAGTCGTTGGCGGAGGTCCTCCTGCTAGGCGTTTAATAGGCCTATTATCTGAGGTAGGCGCTGGCAAAGCGCTTCAAGACATAATCGGCATAGAGGTTTCAAGGCTCAACGCAAAGCTACTCGCGTACTCCTTAATTGGCTTAGGGGTGAGGGCACGCTACGTCGAGGAGTTGAGCGCCTCATTGATACTTGAAGATGAGATATTGGTGATGGGAGGTCTAACGCCAGGGCAATCTACCACGACGGTTGCAGCTCTCTTAGCTGAGCTTATTAAAGCCGATAAGCTTGTAGTAGCAACAGACGTAGATGGCATATACACAAGCGATCCCAAGCTCAATCCTCAAGCAAAGAAGTTAGACGTGGTAACCCCTCAAGAACTCATGGAGATACTTAGACAAAAACATGAGCCTGGAGGCTACCAGCTAATAGACCGCACGGCCCTAGAGATAATAGCTAGGTCAAATAT
>QMSN01000078.1 GCA_003650865.1 Thermoprotei archaeon | reverse complement strand
GAGGAGCTTAGAGATGTCCTGCTCGATAACATGGTGTTGTCGGTAAGCCTATACGAGCATGAGGTTGAGGAGGTCAAGGAGTACTTGGAGAAGTACTCTTCGAATAGGCCTACGGTGCTCATAGCCGAAAAGTCGTATATAGGCGGTGAGCTGTCTTCTCTCTTAGAGAGACTCAAGGGCATTAGGATGGCCTAGGAGGTGTTCTCGTTGTTTGATGTCGTGCTCACGACTGATAGGACCATGATGACCGACCACCACGGCAAGGAGTTCCTAGGCTTCATGGCTACGGGCCCAGCTGTGGGGATACCTGAGCCCCTCTGGTTGTGGATATGTGCTCCCAAGATGAAGACCGACGAGCTGGGCAGGGCTTGGCAAGCCCCCTACGGCATGAGGAAGATAGAGTCAGTACTCATGGATGCAGGCTTTAAGGTGGCTACTATAGACCCCTCGAAGCTTGATAAGCACCTCAAGCACGCTAAGGTTATGCTGATAGGTCACCACGACTTCTTCGCCCTCTGCCCTCCAAGCTCGGAGTGGTGGTCAATAACTAAGAAGGAACCCGTTAACGCCAAGAGCTTCAGGAGGCTTATGGAGAACCCCTCCATAAGGGAGGCTAAGCGCAAGGGGCTCAAGATAATAGTCGGCGGCCCAGCTGCTTGGCAGTGGCTCTGGAAGCTGGACAAGTGGGTTGAGTGGGGAGTGGACACGGTGGTTGATGGGGAGGCTGAGAAGGTAATCGTTGACCTAGTGGCTAAAGCCTTGAATGGAGAGGATCTGCCGCGCTACGTGTACGTGGGCATTGAGGAGGCACCTAAGCTCGAGGAGATACCGCTCATAAAGCACGCAAGCGTTAATGGGCTGATAGAGGTTACGAGGGGTTGCCCTAGGAACTGCAAGTTCTGCTCAGTGACTCTCAGGCCTCTCAGGCACTACACCCTCGATATGATTGAGGCTGAGCTAAAGGTCAACGTGTCTGAGGGCTTGAGGAGAGGTATCATACACTCAGAGGACGTCCTGCTCTACGGCTCGAGAGGTGTTGAGCCGAATCCCGAGGCTGTTATCAAGCTCCACAAGCTCGTCAAGTCGTACTATGAGAGGATATCTTGGAGCCATGCCAGCCTAGCTGCAATTAAGGTGGCTGAGGAGAAGTACAAGCTTGTGTCTAAGGTAAGGGAGATTATATGCGACGAGCACCAAGACTTCTGGGGCGTCGAAGTGGGCATTGAGACAGGCTCTGTTGAGCTTGCTAAGAAGATCATGCCTGCCAAGTCAGCTCCCTACCCCGCTGAGAAGTGGCCTGAAGTCGTTGAGGAAGCCTTTGCTATAATGCACGAGAACCACATAATACCAGCGGCCACGCTCATCTTAGGGTTGCCCGAGGAGACTGAGGACGACGTGGTGAAGACAGCTGAGCTACTGGACAGGCTTAAGCCTTATAGGAGCCTTATAGTCCCCATGTTCTTCGTACCCATGGGCAGCTTCAAGACCAAGGATTGGTTCACGAGGGTTAAGATAAGGGATGACCACATAGAGGTCATGAAGAAGTGCCTAGGCCACACTGCAAGCTGGGCTAACGACATAATAAGCAAGTTCTACCTCAAGGGTCCAGGCTACGCTCCTCTCAGGTGGCTCTTAAAGCTCTTCGTGGGCTACGTCAAGTGGAAGGCTAAGAAGGTTGAGAAGAAGATCGCTAAGAGGAGGGCTTCTCAAGGCTCTCAGTAGCAGAGGCTTTATACTCAATCAAGCACATACACTTTTGGTGTTCAGCTTTGGCTAGGATAGGTGCTTGCGGTATAGCTTGTGAGGTCTGCAGGGCCTACATAAACAACGCCTGTCCAATGGGTGGTTGCACAAGCGGTGTTGAGGCTAAGGAGAATCTTGAGGTTCAGCGGAGAGTTCTGGGCTTCAACTGCCCGATACTTCAGTGCGCCAACTCTAAGGGCGTGGATTACTGCATGAAGAGCTGCAGGGACTTCCCATGTAAGCTCATGTTCGAGGCCGAGTTCCCCTACAGTAAGAAGTTCCTCGAGGTCATGAAGAGGGCTCAAGCCCCTCAGAGCTAACTCCTCATTCTTTGCTTTGTGAGGCCTCAATCTCCCTGACTATTGCGTCCACAACCTCCGACGGCTTAGACCTGGCCACGGAGTCTTGGAACCTGAGCACCTTAACCCCCATGCTCCTAAGAAGCTCGTCTTTAACTTTATCCCTCGAAGCCCTCAAGGAGCTCATGTGGTGGGGGCCGTCTATCTCCACGGCTATGTTGGGGGGCACGAATATGTCTATTATGAACCTCCTACTGCCAACCCTGACTTGCTGTTGAGTGAAGAAGGTTATACCCCTAGACTGGAGCTCCCTTATGACCGCCATTTCACCTGACGTGTAGGCCTTAGGGGTTATCCTCCAAATTCTTGCTCTCGTCCTCAGCCTCCTCTTCACCTTCCTCCTCAACTTCCTCTTCAACCCCACCGCTCTCCTCTATTAGCTTCTTAATTCTGTGGGCTACACCCTCCACTATGTGCTTCTTGGCGTGCCTAAGCTGAATGCCAACTATACTTCCAGCCTCGCCCACCTCTAGGTAGAGGTCGTCGGACATCTTGATGAGCCCCTTAGCCTCCTCATCCCTAACCTTTATGTAGAGCACGTCCTCGTCCAAGTTGAGCTCAACCTTAATGCTCTGCTTGCCTTGGCTGCTCATAAACCCCAGAAATCTATGCCTAGCGGTAGTTAAATGTTGATCGCGTAGATGCACGTGGAGAAAAAGGTTTGGGTTTAAGCTGGCTCGAAGTAGTACCTAGGCCACTGAGGCCAAGTCTGCTGCTGTGGCGCGGGCTCGAATACAACCTTCATTCTCATCCCTATCTTCAGCTGATCTGGCTGCGTAACCCCCTTAACTATGCCCGGTAGCTTGGGGCCCTCATCCATCTTCACCACTGCTACAGTGTAGGGAGCCATTGAGGCGAACTGTACTGGTGGCACGTGGATTATGGTAAACGTGACTAGCTCTCCCTCACCTTTAAGCTGTACCCACTCCAAGTCCCTAGACAGGCAGCCGTCGCATACGGGCCTCGGGGGGGCTATGATCTTGCCGCACTTCTTGCACTTAACGGCCATGAGCTTCCCTTCAGCCACGAACTTGTAGAAGGACTCTACCGTTGGAGGTGGAGTTAGAGCTTCTTGCTGAGACACCTTAATCACCCCTCCTGTATATGTGGACGAATGCGGAGGCGCCTGAGCCTCCCATGTTGTGGGTCAACGCTATCTCAGCTCCCGAGACCTGTCTTGGACCTGCTTGACCAGTCAACTGCAGGTATATCTCGTAGACTTGCGCTACGCCTGTCGCTCCCACGGGGTGCCCCTTAGCCTTTAATCCTCCACTAGTGTTCACAGGTATCTTACCTCCTATATGCGTCTGTCCCTCCTCAATGAACTTTCCTCCATACCCCTTAGGGCAGAACCCTAAGTCCTCGTAGAGGATGACCTCAGCTATTGTGAAGCAGTCGTGGACCTCTGCGACGTCTATGTCTTTAGGCTCAACTCCAGCCATCTTGTAGGCCTCTTGAGATGCCACCTTAGCTGACAGGAGACTCGTTATGTCATCTCTAGCGTAGACCCCAAGCCTGTCGGTTGCTCCACCAGAGCCTATGATGTAGATGGGGGTGTCAGTGAACTTCTTGGCGAGCTCGGGCTTTACGAGTATGGCGCAACTAGCGCCGTCAGTTATGGGTGAGCAGTCAAAGAGCTTTAAGGGCCAAGCTATGACCCTGGACTTCAAGGCGTCCTCCAGCGTAATCACCTTCTGGAACTGGGCCTTGGGGTTCATGGAGGCGTTCTTGTGGTTCTTGACTGCCACCATGGCGAGCTGCTCCTCAGTTGTGCCGTACTTGTGCATGTGGGCTGTAGCCATGAGCGCGAATAGCCCTGGGAAGGTCAGTCCATGCCACTGCTCGAAGGGGAAGTCAGAGGCCATGGCTAGGTACTCCGTAACTTCAGGCGTGGTTCTGTGGGTCATCTTCTCCACTCCGCCGACTAGGACTATGTCTAGGAGGCCTGAGGCTATGGCCATGACAGCGCACCTCAAAGCGGCGCTTGAAGATGCGCACGCGCTCTCAAACCTGAACCCCTGCGTGGGCGTTAAGCCCAGCCAGTCCGATATAGTGGGGCCTGTGTGTCCCTGATGCTCGTAGGACTCGCCCATGTGACCTACGAAGACCCCTTTGATGTCCCTCCTAGGGTCTAGGTTGGGGCACCTATCAAAAGCCTCTCCAGCAGCTTCTAAGAACAGCTCTCTCCCGTAAAGCCCCTCTCTCCTACCGAACTTCGATAGACCCGCGCTAACGATAGCTGCTAGCGGCTTTCCAGACATCGAGATCACCCTTGCCTTCTACAAGACATCCACTAAACTTTTATAACTTACCACTTAGAGTTGCCGAGTGTGCATGAAGACATGGGGGCTTCCGCTCGCCGGAAACATGTGCTCACAAGCCTAGCTCGCCTTAAATGCTATGTGAGGGTTTAGGGTTGAAGGTGCTGGCTTGGGATGAGAAGCATGGGAAGATGCTGCTGAGGATTGAAGGGCAGGACGATTTGTGGTGCCTCTACAACGTTCTTGAGAGAGGGGACATGGTCACAGCTAGGACTCTAAGGGAGGTTAAGGTTGACGATAGGAGCTCTAGGAGACCCATGACCCTCAAGATTAGGGTTGAGAAGGTGGAGTTTCAGCCCTTCACTGAGAGGCTTAGGATTAGAGGTGTTGTCCTCGAAGGGCCTGACAGGTTTGGAGTTGTGGGCTCTCACCACACGATATCGGTGGGCGAGGGCTCGGAGATACTCGTCGAGAAGGAGTCTTGGCCTAGGCACGCGCTAAAGAGGATATTTAAGGCTGCGTCTAGGAGGCCCATGGGGATACTCCTAGTGGGGGTTGACTCGGAGGAAGCAGCCTTCGTGGTGCCTCACGACTATGGGTTTGAGGTTCTAGCTGAAGTCAAGCTAAACCTCCCCGGGAAGCAGGACCCCGAGAAGAGGGATGAGGCCTTAGCTGAAGAGGTGCGCAGGCTGGCCTTAAAGGCTAAGGAGCTGGCTGAGAGAATTGGGGCAAAGGCCGTAGCTGTGGTGGGCCCAGGCTTCGTCAAGGACGCGCTGGCTGAGGAGATCTCATCTAAGGCTAAGCTCAAGGTGTATGTGGACTCAGCGTCTAACGGTGGCTTCCAAGGAGTTAAGGAGGCCGTTAGGAGGGGGGTTTTGAGGAGGGTTTTGAAGGACTTCAGCGTAATCGAGGAGGCGGAGCTCATGGAGCAGCTCCTAGCCCACATATCGAGGGGCGACGGCAAGGCGGCTTATGGGTTTGACGAGGTGGAGAGAGCAGCTACGTATGGAGCTGTAGATAAGCTCCTCGTCCTAGATGAGCTCATCAGATCTCAGGACTTGGAGCTTAGGGGGAGGGT
>QMSN01000077.1 GCA_003650865.1 Thermoprotei archaeon | reverse complement strand
GCTCATTATAAGTCGCAGTAACTGTCGGAGGATCCTCACCGACTGTATAGCTTGAGCCCTCAAAGCTTAGAGACTTTATCTGAGCTCCACTTGGCAATTCAACAGTGAGTATTAGTGGTGGGCTCAGCTCGTCCACCTTGAATAGGCTTGAGAAGTCGAGGTTGTGCATAGAGGCTTGAGGCGAGAATACACCTGAGACCTCTAGTTGAATTAAGATGTCTGATGTCTCAACCCACCCACCAGCCTCGCCGTACCAAGGCATGTAGTGTTTCGAGGCGATAATGGCTATAACCTCGACCTTGACTCCTCTCTTAGCAAGGATCCCTCTAACCATGTCTCCATACCGAGTTTGGTTTACGACTTGTTGAAGGATTTCTAGAGCTAAGTCCCCCTTAAAGTTGGTGTCAAGCTTATAGGTGAAGAGAGAGCCTACAGTGCTGGAGCTCACGAGTGAGCCCACGTCTACGCCTAAGTGTTGCTCAATGAGGTTCACTATGGTGTTCAGCTTTTCAGAAGCCACAACCCCACAGCAGCATTCAACTGTGACTACAAGTCCCTCCTCAAAGCTCCTCGTAGCTCCAGGAAGCTCCACAGTGGCTGTTGAGGTGCTCAGTAAGACCTCAGTCTCATTAAACACGTCTAAGTCTAGAGGTATGTCTAGAGGGGCTTCAGATATCATTAGGACTACTGAGAGCTTAGATGTGCTCTCAACCTTGACGTAGCAAGTACAGCTAGTATCAGCCGAAGCTGTTGGAGCAACTAGCCCTACAGCTAACGCTAGGGCTATGAGAATGGCGTAGCTCAGGCTAGAGCCCTTCAAGCCATGCACATGAACCACCTCGAACCACTAACTGAGCTCCACAAGCTGTACTCCTCTACCGTCAGCGTGTAGCTTGAGGCCTCAAAGCCGAATACCTCAATTGTGTAGTAGCCATCCATCCAAGCCGTTATCAGCGCGTAGTCGACTTCATAGCCGGGGTTCTCAGACCAGTCAACTATGAAGCCCCATGGATCGTAGACGTAGAGGTCGGGGTCTCCGCTGATCGGGGTTAAGGTTATTAGGTACGTCTTGCCGTACTCGAGCTCCACATAGTAGAGGTTCGACGTGCCTCTATCGACGTAGCCTTGAACCTCCTCACCAACAGTTATGTACTCCTCACTCGCTACGGCCCCGTACTCTTGGAGTGTCAGCTCGTAGTTTGAGCTCGTGTAGCCATAGACCTCGATCACGTAGACGCTGGGCACGTAGACCTCGAGGATCACCTCGTCCACCTCACCCTCACCGTTAGTCGAGGAGGACTCCATGAAGCCCCACTCATCGTAGACGTAGAGGTCGGGGTCTCCGCTCACTGGCGTCAGCGTTATGAGGTAGGTCCCAACATCGAGTTCAGCTACGTAGTACATGGAGGAGTCTGAACCCACGTAGCCACTCTTGGTCTCACCAACACTTATCATCTCGTAGGAGACCTCTACCTCGTCCACCCTCAAGGTGTAAGTGGAGGTCTCGTAACCGTAGACCTCGATTACGTAGTCCCCAGAGGTGTCAGCCGTGAATTCAGCAACTTCAGGCGTTAAGCCGTACTCCATCGACGTGGCTATTGGCACCCCCCAAACGTTGTAGATCACTACGTCTGGATCTCCACTCGTAGGGGTCAAGGTGAGCCTGTAGATCCCTCCCTCCTCAAGGTAAACTACGTAGTACACCGATTGTCCCATCTCAACTGAGCCTTGATAGCTCTCACCTACAGTTATCCTGCCTCCCTCGGCTGTGCCTCCACCTCGAACCTCGACTACTTGAAGCTGAAACTCAACACTTGGAGCGCCCAACACGACTACTAAGTAATACCCTGTAGAGTCAGCTTGAAACTCGACTTCCTCAACCCCCATAGTTGAGGAGCTGTTCACTAGGGATCCTTGAGGGTCATAGACGTAGAGGTCAGGGTCCCCCTCCACAGGTGTAACGACAACTCTGTAGGACCTACCCTCTCTCAGAAATACGTAGAAGCTCTCGTTACCTCCTTCACCGACAGTACCGCTGTAGGTCTCGCCCACCGTTATGTACTTAGCCCCCGGTGTGAGAGTTGTCTGGTTTGGCTCTAGTATGTAGTATACGAAGAAGCCGTAGTTCATGCAGTTCTCCACGTACATCAAGTAGTCCTCAGGCATGTAGCCTAACGGTATGTCGCCAGTAGCCTCAGCCATAACCCAGCCCCACTCTCCATCAAGAGTGAAGAAATGCACTGGGTATCCGGGGTTGTAGCCGGGCAGGTAGACGAGCACTGTGGCGTGCCCACCCATGTAGGGGTCCGCCATGGCCACTATGGCGCACCTGACTCCAGCAGCCATGTACATGGTGGCTAGCAGAATAGCGTGGTCTTCGCAGTCGCCGTAGGCTATGCCCTCCTCCAGTATGGACCTCATGGTCTCATCAGCGTTCCTAGCGAACTCACTGTAGCCGGACACTGGCAGTTGAGGATTCTCGTCGTCGTACTTGTACTCAACGTAACTCTGCACGTACTCAAGTATTCTCTCAGCTCTCTCCTCAACGCTGTCGTACTGCTCCTTGAACTCGAGGCCCTTCTGCCAAGCTAGATCCATGTAGGGGCCTAAGCTCTCATTTATGATTATTATGGGGTACATGGTCTGGGGGTTGTCCTCGGGGAGAACCATGAAGTACCCTCTCTCCCCGTAAGCATTGGTCCTGTAGATCCCCCAGTCGTCGACTACCTCACCATCAACTGGGGTGAAGTTCTCAGATGGAGTTGCACAAGCAATGTTGAGGGAGATGGCGAGTAGCAACACAGCTACTATGGGAAGCGTGAAGCGAAGGAGCTTTAAGCTCACATCAGAGCACCTTCTGCTTCTCAGGGCTGGGGGAAGCCCAAGATAATCTGCTCCTCCATGCAATATATTTATTGCTCTTGAAGGCTAAGCATAAAAGCCCAACAAGAGCAAATTTGCTCTGGAGGTGGTGGGCTTGGCTGAGGCTCCTAAGGAGATAAAGGTCGTCAGGAACGTCATGGGCCTCGAGACCATAAGGCTGCCGGGAGGTATAGTTGCTAGGAGGGCCATAACGAGGAGGAGGGTTGGCCCCTACGTGAACCTTCAGCTTGGAGTCTCGGAGATGGAGCCGGGAGTTGAGGAGTACATAGATGGAACCATATATGGTGAGGAGGTCAACTACATACTTCAAGGGGAGATAACGTTCACTTGGGATGGAGGTCAAGTGACAGCTAAAGCTGGAGATGCTGTGTGGTTCCCGCCTTACTTCAAGTACACCATGAAGAACACAGGCAGGGAGAAGACCGTGTTCGTCTACGTCATAACTCCGCCAGTTGAGTAGCTCACTTAAAGCCACTCCTTTTTATGATGGCTAATGGAATCATTGATATGAAAGCAGTGATTGAGGCGTAGGCGAAGGCTGCTTGAGCCCCTAAGCTGGAGTACAGGAAGCCAGCCACGGTGTTTCCGGCTAGCGACGACAAGCCCATGACAGCGTTGTAAAGCCCGAAAGCCCTACCCCTAAACCCCTCAGGCACCATATACGGTATTATGGTCCTCTCAGAGACCAGCATGAAGCCTCTGTGAAAGCCGTATAGGGCTATGGCTGGGTACGTGACGAGGGGGCTTGTGGGCAGGGCCAGCATGACCATGGAGGCCACTAAAGAGCCGTGAGCCACGGCTAGAGATGCTACTCTGCCAACTCTATCAGCTATCTCACCCGCTGGTATGGTGGCAGCTACGTGGAGCACTTGGATCAACACGTAGAGTATAGCTGACGAATAGGCCGCTTGACCAGCAACCTCCATCCCCCTAGCCACGACGAACACGAAGCTTAGAGAGGAAAGCGAGAGCAAGCCTACTGACGCCAAGAAGGGCTTAAACCCTTTCACCTCAGACCTCCCAAAGCTCGCTTGAGCTGTCGGAGGCTCCTTGATCGTGAAGAGCAGCATTATGGCCGCTACGCCGGGCACAACGGTTAGAGCTAGCAGAAGCCTCAAGTCGACTACGCTTAGGAGAGCCAAGGCGATTATGGGCCCTAAAACAGCTCCAGACTGGTCAAGCATCTTGTGTAGACCGAATGCTCTCCCCCAAAGCCCCTTCCTGACGGACTCAACTATTATGACGTCTCTAGGAGGCTCCCTAACCCCCTTACCAGACCTATCGGCTATCCTTATGGAGGCAACCCAGGAGGGCGACGTGGCTAGGGACATGAGTGGCTTGGAGAGGTTTGATATCGTGTAGCCGAGCATGGTAAGCCTCTTCCTAGACTTAACCCTATCCGTGAGCGCTCCAGACACGTACTTGAAGAGGGCTGATGAGGCCTCAGCCAAGCCCTCAATGATGCCCGCAAGCCAGTAGCTCATCTTGATGAGCGTGAACATAAGCACTGGAAGCACGGAGCTCATCATCTCAGTGCTGGCGTCAGTCAGCATGCTGACTAGCCCGAACTTTACGACATTGCTCTCGTAACCCTTAACGCCTCTTGAAGACAACTTTCAACGCCACAAGCCCTATTAAGCCCTCAGATTTAAGTGATCATCATGCTTGCTGAGCAAGCATAAACCCTACTTCAAGTAGACGAGCTTGCCCTTCTCAACCGTGGCTATCTTGCTGAACAGCTGAGCTATCAAGGAGTAATCCCTGTCGCTCATGGCTTTCCAGTTTATCAAGGCTATGATCGTGGCCTGCTTGGCGAGCTCCATGACCTGAGCTAGGAATATGTAGACCTCCCTGACGCTGTTCACAACAGATAGGAAGGTCAAGTCGTCTATCACCACGCAGGTCGGCTTCTCCTGTGAGGAGGCAACTATGACGCTTGCTACAAGCGACAAGTTGTTTGCGGGCAGCATCTCGCGGGTAAGTAGGGTTATCCCTGAGGTTGCGAGCAGAGACTTAGATACCTCAACCCCCTCAAAGCTTAATGAGAGAAGTGGGCTTTCGCTCCTAGCGAATATCATGACCCTAACCCCCCTCAAAGCCCCTGATATGAAGGCTTGAATGGGAGATGCGTAGTCTAGCTCTACGCTGTACCTAATCAAGGTGTGCTCTAAGCCAGATCTCTGAGGTTCAGTAGCCACTTGGTAGGGGGGCTTTAGGGCGTGGTATGGCTTTAAGAGCTCTGAGTAGAGTAGGCCTACCCCTAGGAATGAGGACAAGGCGTACGTGACGCCCATGACTTGGTACGTGTCCACAAGGAAGAAGGAGGCGGAGAGCATAGCGTTGTAGCCCACGATGGCCTGGAGGTATATGAGGCCTGCTAGAACCCTAATCGCTGAGCTAAACTCAGATATCTCGTAGCTCCTCTTGCTATACCTCCAGACCCTAATGAGGGGGTATAGGGCTAGGCACACCACAACACCTACAAAGCCCAGGTAGGGCGGCGTGTACACAGGGATTGTGTCGCCATCTATTGGGACTAAGTAGGCCTCGCTAGGCGACAAGACAGCCCAGAAGGCTGATGCCACTCCCATGACGACCGTGAGGCCCAGCAGAGGCTC
>QMSN01000076.1 GCA_003650865.1 Thermoprotei archaeon | reverse complement strand
GCTTCGACTATTAGGGACCTCTTAGACTTAAAGGCGTTTGACGCCATCGTAGGCCCTTCCTACAAGGGTGTCCCCATAGCTGTAGCCACTAGCCTCAAGATCTACGAGCTCTACGGCGAGGACAAGCCCGTGCTCTACGATAGGAAGGAGGCGAAGAAGTATGGGGTTAAAGAGGAGGAGCTAATAATAGGCTCAGCGCCTCGAGGAGCTAGGCTCGTCATGGTTGACGACGTCTTGACCACTGGGGCTACGAAGGCATCGTTGAAGAGGCTCTTAGAGGAGCTCGGCTTTAAGGTCGTGGGGCTAGTAGTGCTTTTAGATCGAGAGGAGCTTGAAGAGGGGGTTCCGGCTTCAACCGTCCTGGAGAGGGAGGGCTTAAAGTTTAAGGCTGTAATGGGCGCTACTGAGCTATTTCAGAGGCTTTGGGCCAAGGCTAGTCGAGGCTTAGCTCCTCTAAGCAAGAATGACATGCTCAAAATAAAGGAGTATTATGATGCTTATGGCGCTAAGAAGCTACTCCTTAGTGTAGAGGACACCTAGCTCCTTCAGCTTCTCGTATATCTTGTTCACAGCCCTCTTGACATCCTCCTCCTTCTTAGCCCCTGTGACCACCATTTTGCCCGAGCTAAAGAGTAGTAGGACTACCCCCTCATCCTCCATCCTATAGATGAGCCCTGGGAACTGCTCGGGCTCGTACATAGCGTTCTCGAGGAGGTAAGCGGCCTTCTCAAGGTTTATCTCGGCGTTTAAATTGGCTGAAGCAACTATGTTCTGTATCTGTATCTTGGGCTCCCCCACGATCACTATCTTGTGGGCTCTTAACTCCTGAATTATCTTCCTGACGACTCTATACACGTCCCTCTCGGACTTACCTCCTGTACACACCATTTTGCCCGAGCTAAAGATCAGCGTAGCTGTCTTCGGCCTGTCAAGCCTATACACTAATCCTGGAAACTGATCTGGATTGTACTCAGCTCTGAAGACCGCTCCAGCTATGGCGTTGAGGTCTATGGTCTGATTGAGGGTTACTGAAGCTACGACGTTCTCTATCTTATACTTGGGCTTCGCCAAAGCATATCACCTAAAAAGGCTTCACCTTCGTGAGTTAAAGCTATTTAAAGCCCTTTTTAAACTTAACCTTTTTCTTCTTTGAGCGGCTTCTCTCGCTCTCCTCTTCCTTCTTGGAGGGCCAGAAGGCAACTACGACTGCTAGCACTACCAGCGCTGCGACTATGACGTACCTGTAGGGCATCAGGAACTTCAATACGACGCCAATTCTCGGAATTATGACTCCAACAACCTTGCCGAGCACCTTATCTTCAGGTACAAGCCAAGGGTCTGGTGTTGGATTGTTGTCGCCTTGGGTCTTGAAGTAATACTTCCCCTCGTGCACCTTGATCTCTATGATCCTATGCACCACAAGCTTCGTGGTTGTCTCGTATATTATGATGTCGTCAACCTTGAGGTCTGAGGGCTTTACGCCCACGACGAGTATTATGTCACCATCATGGAACGTCGGGATCATGCTGTTGCCCTCAACTATAGCTAGAGGTACTGGAGTTCCTGCGACTACCTTTATCCCCTCGTTGAAGCCTATCACGGCGGCTAGGACTACTATGAGCAGGATAAACTCCTTTCTGAGCTTCGCCATGTCCCCCTCCTCTGTCGCTTAGTTTTTAGTTGTCTCTCCCTATACGATTATTGGTGTCTAGATTGGAGAATAGGAAGCTCGGTGAGCTTTTATCGCTTAGAGAGCTTGTTCTGCCGTCATCGCAGGGCCTCCTCATGGTAAACGATATAATCCCTCTCTTAGCTGCTATTAAGAGGGATCTCGAGGAGGTTAAGGCTAGGCTATCTAGGATTGAGGAGCGCCTTGGAATTACGAAGTAGTGGTGCTTATGGCTTTAACCTCAAGGGGAAGGGTTGTCGAGGAAAACTCTGACGTTATGCTGTACCTCGACGAGAAGCGCAAGTACATGGTTAAGGCTAGGAGGGGCTCCAAGCTTCACACCCATAGGGGTTACGTGGACATGGACTCTGTAGTTGGAGCCAGCTACGGCTCGAGGGTGAAGTCGAATGTTGGGGTGGACTTCGTGGTTCTACAGCCGACTTTATGGGATTACGTTTTGAAGGTTGCTAGGAGGACTCAAGTCATATACCCTAAGGACATGGCTCTCATGGTGTTCAGGCTGGGCTTAACCTCAGGTATGAGGGTGGTTGAGGCTGGGACTGGTAGTGGAGCTCTGACTTGTGCATTGGCGTACTTCGTTAAGCCGGGGGTCGTCTATAGCTACGAGATAAACCCCAAGTTTCAGGAGGTTGCTAGGAGAAACATAGAGAGAGCTGGCTTGATGGATTACGTCGTGCTGAAGCTTAAGGACATCACGCAGGGCATAGATGAGGAGGATGTAGACGCTGTCGTCTTAGATATGGCTGCTCCTTGGCTTGTGGTGGAGCACGCCTATCAAGCCCTTAAGGGCGGCGGCTTCTTCGCCAGCTTCAGCCCCACCATAAACCAAGTTGAGAAGACCGTGCTGGCGCTCAGGAGGAGGGGCTTCGTCGACGTGAGGGTCTACGAGCTCCTGCTGAGGGAGATAAAGGTTGAGGAGGGAGCTGTTAGGCCCTTCACCTTGATGATAGGGCACACGGGCTACGTAACCTTTGCGCGGAAATCTCTTTAACAGAGAAGTTGTAGATGATTTGTAGGTGGCTATGAGCCTTCTCCGAATGAACATTCCAAGCATAGACGATGAGCTCAGGGGGGTACCTGCAGGGTCGCTGATAATGCTTGAGGGAAGCCCCTTATCCTACGCCAACTTGGTCGCTAGGGTCATACTCTCAAGTAGATCTACGCTGGGTGAGAGGTCGACTTACTTCGTGCTGGACGAGGACTACGACGACGTGAGGGACTCCATGTCATCTCTAGGGCTCCGCATATACGCCTTCGAGGCTTCAGGCGTGTGGTTCTTCATGGGGAGAGAGGACAAGCCTCTAGGCGAGTCCTTTAACGAGTACCTTAAGAGGATCGAGGAGGGAGACTGGACCTGCGTAGACACGTTCTCAACACTCGTCAACAGCTTATGTAAAGATGATAGGGAGCTTATGCAGCTGATAAGCGACTTCAAAGATGCCTCGAGGGTGGGTGGTGGCCTACACTTCCTCATAGTAATTCCAGCTATGCATGTACCTAGGCAGCTCAGCATCATAAGGAACATGGCCGACATGGTCATCAAGGTGTCCTACAAGGAGTCCGGCAACAGCTACGTGAGGTACCTCAAGGTTGTTAAGAGCAAGAGAAGACCTCACCAAGGCTTAATAGTGCCCTTTAGCATAACTAGGACTGGCATAGTCTTCGAGACTGTCACTAGGATCGCTTAACCAAAGCCTTTACACGCTCCGCTTGAGCTTTAGGATCTGAGCTCTCGCATATGGCTCTACCCACTATCACGTAGGACGCCCCTGCCTTGATGGCCTCCTCCACGCTTCCACCCTGAGTTATAGCTCCTGGAGAGAATATCGGCACCTCATCCACGAGCTCCTTAACACTCCTTATGATATTGGGTCTAGTAGCCCCCACTACTACGCCATCAGCTCCCCAGCTCAGAGCCTTCCTCGAGAAGACCTTGTAGAGCTCCTCGAACACCTTGAGCTCAGGATTGTACACGGTAATCTCGAAGAGCTCACTTGCCCCCCTGTGGCTCATGTACGTCACTAGGAGGACACCTTTACCCTCACCCCTTGCAGCTTTAAATACGGCTTCAAGTCCATCGGTCCAGCCGGGTAAGGGCATGGCTGTGACGGCGTCGAAGCCAGCTTCAAAATACGCCTTCACCTCCACCTCGTTTGTACTGCCTATATCACTGGTCTTGCAATCCATTATTACTGGAAGATGGTAGTCGTGGGCTTGAAACACCAGCTCCACGATACCTCTAACTCCAAGGGGTAACACCAGGTGCTTATTTAGCTTAATGCAACATACGTGTTCATGAACATCCCTAAGTATCTTGAGCGCCCTCTCCAACAAGCCTCCTCCCTTTAAGTCTAATGCTAAGACGATCCTAGACCTATTGGCCTCGGAAGCCTCCTCGATCATTTGTTTGAACTTCACAAAGCCCTCCCCTTGAGAGAATCAGCGTAAACGAGATAAAAAAGGGCTCCTCGACTGTATAGGTGGGGCAATGAAGAGGGCAGGTATTGTTGACTTGGTGAAAGGTGACACCAGATCGGAGCCCCGCTAAGCTAATGCGGAGAATAACAGCGGCAGAGCTATGGTGAAGTCGCAGTACACCGTGCAGTGCCTACCTCCGCCCTCCACTTTCCCCCAGCTAACAGCCTCGCTTAAGGTAGCCCCCGACAACCCTCCGTAGTGCGGTGGGTCTATTGTTATCTGAACTGCGTAGTCGAAGGGCTTGCCAGCCACGAGAGCTGACTGAAGAGCAAAGTTCTTTGGAACGCCTCCACCCACAATTAAGATCCCCGTCTTGGCCCTCTTCTTCTTCATGTCGAATTGTGCGTTGATCAAGAAGCTTAGGTCCAGATCCTCCACGACTCGAAAGTTACGAGTTTGAGTTAGGCTCCAAACTTGGACGCCCAGTATAGAATCGTAGAACGCAGGTACTATCACAACAGCACCGCTTACAGCCGCGCTTCTCACGAGGGAGCCTTCATCCCTCAGCTTTAACCCTATGAGCTTGATGAGTTCATGAGTCGAGTAAACGCCATCCTTAACATCCTCGAGCACTAAACGCAACTCCTTCTCGAGGAGCTCAAAGTCTTGAACTCGTGCAGCTATGTCGTAAATCCTGCAGACGCCATGCCCCTTGAGCAAGCGGTCATCGAACTCCAGAGGAATCCTGTAATGGCCACCTCCAAACGCCACCAATAGGTCGTGGGTGATGTTGGCTCCAGTAGTGATTAATACGTTAAACCAGCGCCTCCTGAGGGCTTCACCTACAAGCCTCCTGAAGCCTGATGGGGTTACAGCACCTGCCAGCGAGAGAACTCTAAGCTCACACTCGTTCACGACATGCTCAAGTATCTCAAGGGCCTCTCCTAACCTCCTGGCGTTAAAGGAGGTCTTGGCCATGGACTTGACGAGCCTCTTAACGTCACTAGTGAGCTCTAGGTCCTCCACGAGCTCCATGCTCTCACCACCCCTTATATAGCCCGCCAAGCCTTAAGCTGTTACTGTGGATGAGGATGTTCGACGTAGTGGTCATTGGAAGCGGTGCTGGAGGATCAACAGTAGCCCACAGTTTGACGAAAAAGGGGTTTAGAGTTGTACTGCTCGAGAAGGGCTTCCTGTTCGACCCATCATCTCAACCCCCTCCTTACTCCAACATACCCGGCGACGTCGAGGTCATGAGGGCTACATGCCTAGGTGGCTCAACTGTTGTGTCCTTGGGCAACGTCGTGCAGCCCAGCGTCCTTGACGATCTATTGAGGTGGCTGGGCGTCAGTCATGATGTGGTGATGTCCGCCCTAAAACTCTTAAACCCACAAAGGCCAACTCTGGAATCACTTTCAAGGGGGTCAAAGGCCTTCGCTGAGGCATGCTTAAAGCGAGGCTTAGAGCCTAAGCTCAT
>QMSN01000075.1 GCA_003650865.1 Thermoprotei archaeon | reverse complement strand
TCTTCGATGTCCAGGTAGGCCCCACACCTATTGAAGTATGGGTAGCCCTTTCTCGAGAATATCGTGATGAGCCTGCCGTTGTGCTTGACCTCAAAGCCCTCATCACAGGGCTCATGGCTTCTCACGAGAACCTTGGCTCCAACAATCTTCAAGACTCTCTCGGTGACATCAGGCCCAAAGAGGTAGCCCGCTCCTCTAGGCGATGGCACTCTCCCGCTCTCATCCATGGGGTCGTTCCAGAGGAGCTCCTCAACTATATGTATGTTCTTATGGGCTTCAACAAGCTCCTTTAAACCCTCAAGCTCTGTGGGAGGCCCTCCGTGAACCATGAAGAGCGAGCCTTCGAGTAGAGCTGCGTAGTAGAAGTAGTCGAAGCAGCTCATCACCAAGTCGTAGACGTCCCTAGCCCTATCCCCATAAATGAAGTCGAGGTGCATAGGGAAGTCGTGGGGGTAGACTGGTAGCTCAGGAGGGCCCTCATGGTTGCCTCTCAAGAGCAGTGTGGAGCTTGGGTTCCTAGTCTTCAGCTTAAATAGCTCGTACACCACGTGAGGCGACTCGTAGCCCCTATCTATGTAGTCGCCTAGGAAAACTAGGAGAACTCCTTCAGGCACCTCGCCGCCAACGCAGACGTTAGACGTAATTCTCCTAAAGCTCCCGTAGTCGCCGTGTATGTCCCCCACCACAACAAGCCTGTGGACATCCTTAACTCTAGCTAGGCACCCCTCAACGTAGTAGTGACCCACGTCACCTCGCTCCCTCTCCTCCTTAAGCAAATCCCTGAGCTGACCCGCGAGAGACATGAAGTCATCGATTGGCGGTGGGCGCGTCAAGCTTAACCCCCTACCTCGAGCTAAACGTTAATCAGTAGAAGGTCTAGCATCTATTAAGGTGTTCGCAATACAGAGGCGCTGGTGGAGTTGAGCAAGCCGAGGATAGACATATTTAAGGTTAGGAGGGAGCTCAAGGGCAAGACCATGAGGCTCTACCTCTACTTGACGAAGAGGAGCACGGGCTACACAATAGATGAGATAAGGCTGCTAGGAGGATTCTCGAATAGGGCCTTGATAAACCAGTGCTTAGCGGACATGAGGAGGCTGGGCATAGTGAGCAAGAAGGGTGATAAGTACTACATACCTAGGCTTGTTAGAGAAGCTGTCGACCACGTCTTCAAGCACTACGCGAAGATAGGCAGTAAGCTTGTGCCTAGAGGCTTTCTAGCTGCAGCTGGCTACGTGGTGTTCTTGACGATATACGGGCTCGTAGTACCGCAAGTCCTACCTCTACTACCAATAGGCTTCGCTATAGCCGCCGTCTTCTTGGCCTTGGGGTTCTACGAGGTTAAGAAGTCGAGGTCTTGGGTCAAAAGGCTTGAGAAGGCTGAGAGCCTAGATTAGCGATGTGCTCTCAGCCAGGAACCTGTTGATCGCTATCTCAGCTATGTCGGCTGCGTACCTAGTCATGGACCTCAAGGAGTCAGCGACCTTGTAGACTATCATTAAGAGCCTCGGGTCCTTAAGCACTGAGGAGGCCACCTCGTTTATCTTGATCTCGTACTTCTCGGTCTCCTTGCTCTCGTTTATGGCGTCGTTGGCGGCGTAGAGGTCGCACTTGAAGTAGGCGTCTATAGCCCTATTGTTTATCTTGCCCACAGCTTGGCTGAACTCCTTGACTAGGAGGATGACCTCCTCGTCTAAGCTCAAATTGAAGTCTATGAGGCTTAGGCAGGCTCTAGCTATGTTCTCAGCTTGATCAGCTATGGACTCGAGGCTCTTAGCGACCACTCTAAGGCCCTGCTGGTGCTTGATGTCCTTGATGCCTATGTCCCTAGCTATCGACCTGTCGTCTGCAGCCATGACTAGCTGCCTCACTGTTAGCCAGTACACCATGTCAGCCTCAGTCTCTCTCTGCAGGACGCTTATGGCGAGCTCCTTGTCCTTGTCCAGCAGCGCCTTAACGCTATCCGAGTGCATTATCGACGTCAAGGCGTACAGCCTCCTTATAAGCTTCTCAACTGGGAACTTTATGGGCTCTATCAGGCACTGGAGGACTACGTGGTTCTGAGACTCCTCAACAATGCTCAACCCAGTCAGTCTGCGAAGAGCCTTCCTAACCTCCATTAGGTGCTCCGGCTTAATACCCCTCTCAGAGACTATCTCTACGGTCTCCTTCCCAAGCATGTAGTTGCCCACTAGAAGCCTCTCCAGAAGCCAAGGGCGGCTGCACTTGTCAGCGTTGATCCTGTACTGAGAGAGCTGCTTAGCCCTACCCTTAAGCTCAGGAGAAACCCTTAAAGAGCCGTCTTCGTCCTCTACTATGACCAGCTTATCGCCCTTCTTCAAGTTCCAGCGCTGAATCCAGTCCTTTGGAAGTGAGAGGGTGTACGTGTACTTACCTACAAGCTGGACATTTCTAATACGCATCGTTACTCCTCCATTTATAACCCTATAAAGTTTACAAAGTAAAGATATATATTTTTCCCCTGAGCTAATTAGCTCGAAAGCTCGTCCACTAGTCGTTACTCACTACTCAAGATGGGCCCTACCCCTCCCTCCCTTTCCCTTCTCCTTTTTGAATGGAGAGAAAAGCTTTAAGAGAGCTTGGCTTGAAAGCTCAAGCGATAGAGTGCCCCGGTAGCTCAGTCTGGTTGGAGCACTGCCTTGGTATACCCCCGAAGAGGCAGGGGTCGCGGGTTCGAATCCCGCCCGGGGCTCCACTTAGATGTTGAGGTGTCCTTGTTGAGCGTTGAGGAGGCCAAGCTTAGAGCCGCCAAAGCCGCTGTAAACGAGGTCTCTGATGGGTCAATCCTAGGCCTTGGGACTGGCTCGACAGTCGAGTACTTCGCCAAGCTGTTGGGAGAAGCTGTTAAGAGAGGCTTAAGGGTCGAGGTCGTCCCGACATCCTATCACTCAGTCCAGATGGCTATAGAGAATGGGTTGAAGCTCACACCTCTCGAACTCGTCGATCACATAGACCTGGTTGTCGACGGAGCTGATGAGGTGGATCCATCCCTAAACATGATTAAGGGTAGAGGAGCTGCACTAGCCAAGGAGAAAGTGGTTGCATCCATGGCTGAGAGAAGGGTTTACGTAGTCAGCTACGATAAGCTCGTTGAGAAGCTCGGCGTCTCCAAGCCCCTCCCAGTCGAGGTCTTACCATTCGCCTACAGGTACGCCATGAAGACCCTCTCGAGGATGGGGTGTAAGCCTGAGCTCAGGATGGCAGGTAGGTTTAAGGATGGCCCTCTCGTCACGGACAACGGCAACTTCATACTTGACTGCTACTTCAACGGAATCGACGACCCTCAACGGCTTGAGGTAGAAGTTAAGAGGATACCGGGAGTCGTTGAGGTAGGCTTGTTCTGCGGTCTAGCAGACGTCGTCTATGTGGGCAAGCCCGATGGCGTGGATGTGCTGAGGAGGGTCAAGTAAGCTTTAAAGCCTTAAGCGACTATCTAAGGCTGGTGCCGGGGTCGCCTAGACTGGCCTAGGGCGCCGGACTCATAATCTCAGGCTGAGGCCAGAGGTGTAGTCCGGTTTCCGCGGGTTCGAGAGGGCTTCAAGCCCCGGAGATCCCGCCCCCGGCACCAACCTAGCTCCTCTTGTCCTCAATTAAGTTCGTGAGCTCCTTACTCCTAATGAGTATCTCCCTCACGATTTTAGAGGAGCTACAGAGCCTAAAGGGGGTGTAGAGCTCCTTTAGCCTAACGACCTCCACCTTAAGACCTCTAGAGGCGAGCTTCTCCTTAAGCTCCTCCTCATCGAAGTTCTGGTCTGGCCCGAGCATGATCACGTCTGGCTTTATCTCCTCAACTATCTTAAGCATGTCCGTGCCCTCCAAGCCCAGGTAGGCCTCCTTCACGTTCTTAATGCTCTTTATGACCTCAAGCCTCTGGGACTCAGGCACTATAGGTCTCCTGCCCTTAAGCCTCTCGACGGTTGAGTCTCTAGCAACTACAACTACGACGTCGCCGAGCTCGGCTGCCTTAGATATGAGGTATATGTGGCCTGGGTGAATTATGTCGAAGACGCCCGCCACCATAACCCTCTTCCTAGAAGACACGTGTATCACCTTACATCTACAAGCCCGAGCAGCTTGAGCGAGTCGAGGAGGCCTTCACAGTAGGCTATGCAGACATAGCTCGTCGAGTAGTCCCCAAGCTTCATGTAGTGCTTCGCATCCTCGTAGTAGCGCTTGGCGTAGTCTATGACCTCCTCCACCTTCACCCTGAGTTCACCACAAGCCTTTACACTAATCTCTTTAAGCGTCTTCTCGACGTAGTTGAAGTACCTCGAAAGCCTCTCCTCATGGGATCTCCAGGGCTGCAAGGCTAGACCTCCAGAGAAGCCAAGGTCTTTAACGCCTCAACCTCCATGAAGTGGAGGCTGCCTGGAAACACGAGCACATGCGGTGGAGGGCCGAAGTCGAAGCTCAAAGCTTTGCGCACCCTCAACGCCTTGACTAGACAGCTCGGCCAGCAAGCCCTAGCCACTCCAACAACAAGCTTCTCTCCGTCGATAACGCCCTCACGCCTCTCCTCCTCAACTTCGAGGAGTAGCTGTAGAGCTTGGCTTACGGTCATAGCCCTAGACCTCTCGACCTCCAAGTCCAAGTATAGTAGGGTGTGTAACCCCCTCAACTGGTTATCTCTAACGGCTTCGTAGGCCGCGTGGTTCAAGCCTTTATCTGGGTACACGACAGTAGCCGACCTACCGAACTTGTAGCTTGAAAGGCCCGTTAAGCCTGGTATCACCGACTGTATGGAGGCTGAAGGTATGTAGGAGGTCTTAACCCCCCTCTTGAAGGCCTCCACCCTAAGGGCCACGTGAGTAGTCGCTATGAAGGGGTCTCCAGCTACCAGTAGAGCAAC
Source organism: Thermoprotei archaeon (assembly GCA_003650865.1). Classification (GTDB taxonomy): domain Archaea; phylum Thermoproteota; class Methanomethylicia; order Nezhaarchaeales; family WYZ-LMO8; genus QMSN01. The sequence goes on along the minus strand of QMSN01000075.1, from coordinate 764 downwards.
TCTCTTGTCCCTAGCTAGCTCCACGAGCTTGAGGGCGCCCTCACCCTCAAGGTCCCCTCGAGATAGAGGCTTCACACTTCTACCTATAACCTCCTCTAGCTGCTCTAGAGAGCCCTCGGGGAGAAGGCTTGTGTAGGAGTCTACGAAGACCTCGTCCGCCTCTCTTGCAGCCCTCAGCCCCTCAATAGTCAAGCCCAACCCTGTCAGCCCTACACCTACGAATATGAGCTCAGCCAGCTGGAGCCACCTCAACTTTTATGCGTAACCCCACAATTCAAGCTTTAAGGGTCTAAGGGATATCTCATGCCAATACCTGAAGCCCTAGCTAAGATGCTTAGGCAGCAGAAGTACCAGCTCATAGGGTCAGGCTGGACTGCAGCTGTCAAGAAGTGCCACTGGCTTCACGCAGCCTTAACCTCCAACAAGTTCTGTTACAAGAACTGGTACGGTATTGAGAGCCACAGGTGCATACAGATGACCCCCGTACTAGCCTGCCCCAACAGTTGCCTACACTGCTGGAGGGTTGAGAGGGGAGACCTAGGTGGACAGGTTAAGTGGAGTGAGGAGGACTTAATGACTTACGACGACGAGCACGAGCTCTTCAACCAAGCTATTAGGGCTCAGTTCAGGATCTTAACTGGCTACAAGTCCAATCCGAAGGTGATAAGGGAGAGGTACATAGAGGCGTTGCACCCCAAGCACTTCGCCATAAGCCTAGCTGGCGAGCCCACGCTGTACCCCAAGCTGGGCGACTTCATAAAGCT
>QMSN01000074.1 GCA_003650865.1 Thermoprotei archaeon | reverse complement strand
TCAAAATCTCGTCCACGAGCTTATCCTTCAAGTCCTCCACCTAGATCACCTAGAGCAAAGTGAATGTTATAGATGTGAAGCATAGACCGCACACTATAGGCAGTAGCGCGAAGGCCGCCTTCCTAGATCTCGATGGAGGTGATACGTCATCTAGGGGGCCTGGGTGGCCTCTGAAGAGTATTATGAGGGCGACTATCGCCATGACTATGAAGCCCGTGATCAGCATTACCGTTATCGCAGCTAAGGATATTATCGCGTGCTTCCTGCTGCTGACTATAGCTCTCACGACATGCCCACCGTCGAGTTGGCCCACTGGCAACGTATTGAGAAACGTTATGAGCATTCCAACCCATCCCGCAAAAGCCACTGGATGTAGCACTACAACTTCGTTGGCAGAGGCCCCCGTCAATGCTAAGACGCCCTCTCTAACTAGCGTGAACAAGAGAGGCTCAGTGGGCAAGGGGTTTACTTGGCCCTGCTGGATCCACTTTAAGACCAAGTCGTAAGGCACTAAGTATGAAAGCGATAGCCCTATGAGAGTAACTACGACAGATGCCAAGAAGCCCACAAGCGGCCCCATCAATCCCAAGTCGAAAAGCTGATCTCTATTCAGTATAGGGGTTTCCTGTATCATTAGAGCTCCCAGAGAACCACCTATCTCAGGAGGCCCTGGAATGAAGTATGGCGGTGTGGATCTTAAGCCATGTTTTAGACATGCAAGTTTATGTCCAAACTCGTGGAGGCCTAAAACGAAGAATATCGCAGCCATGTAGGCCATGTGGTGAAGCAGCCTGTATACTCCAAATGTTGGGTCTAAGAGCTCATAGATGCTTCCAGCAGCTGTGAACATATACCCAGCGAAGCCTACAGTGCCTATCGTTGCAACCAACAGAATTATGTTCCAGATAACTTTGTGCCGCCTTGGAGGAGGTCTTTTGAAGACCCTCAACACCTTAGCCTCTCCTTCTCTCCTAAGCACTGGTATGTAGCCTCTCGGCTCAAGCTCCCTGTAGAGCTTCAAGAACCTCTCCTTGGTGTCTACGTCGCCAACCACGTACATCAACGTGCCGTACTGAACCTTCCAATCTAATACTGTGAAGTTCCTCCTAACGCACTCATCGACCTCTAGAGGGAAGACCTCCATGCCCTGCACCTAGCCCTACCGAAAGCTGAAGCTTGTAGGTAAAGTGAGTTAAGGAGCATTTTAACGCTTCTGACTCTTCGTAAAAAATTTGTTGGAGCACTCAGCATTTTATTAAGTCGCAACAGCTTAGGAAGTGGAACCTTGGAGCTAGAGTCTGGAGAAAGACGGGGCTACATCATTAGGAGGTTCAAGGAGAGCGATCTGGATAGAGTTATATACATAAATAGGCGGTGCTTACCCGAAAACTACACGCCAGACTTCTTCCTATACCATTACCGCGAGTTCCCCGATGGCTTCTTAGTCGCCGAGATAGATGGCACAGTCGTCGGGTATATAATGACGCGTATAGACAGAGGGGGCATACTTCCACAGCCCTTCTCTCGAGAATTCGGTAAAGTTAAAGGACACGTAATATCGCTGGCTGTAATGCCTCACGCTAGGAGGAGGGGGATAGCCGAGAGCTTGATGAGAGAAGCTATTCAAAATATAAGAAGTAGAGGTGTCAAAGAGGTGTACCTAGAGGTTAGAGTTACCAATAACCCAGCCATAAATCTCTACAGGAAGTTGGGGTTTAAAGTGGTGAATGTGCTGCGTAGATACTACGCTGACGGCGAAGACGCCTACGTGATGTCGTTGCGGATGGATTAACTCTATGTAAAGTTAGATTTATATAGAAGCTTTCGTCTTGTAAACTCCGAATTAGGCTTAAAGGTGATAGTTATGGCTACACCTACACTACCAGTTCTCGTCCTAAAGGAGGGCACTACTAGGACAGTGGGTAGAGAAGCTCAGAGGGCAAACATCCTAGCAGCCAAGATAATAGCTGAAGCCGTGAAGAGCTCGCTGGGGCCTAGAGGCATGGACAAGATGCTTGTTAGCAGCTTCGGCGATGTCACCATAACAAACGATGGAGCGACCATACTGAAGGAGATGGACATCCAGCACCCAGCGGCTAAAATGATGGTTGAGGTGGCTAAGGCCCAGGACTCCGAGGTCGGCGATGGAACAACTACAGCTGTGATATTGGCTGGAGAGCTCCTCAAGAATGCTGAGGGGCTTCTAGATCAGGATGTGCATCCAACGATGATAATAGATGGTTACAGAAAGGCCCTCGACAAGGCCCTTGAAGTCCTCGACAGCCTCGCTATACCAGTCAACCCCACAGATAAGGAGGTGTTGATGAAAGTCGCCTTGACTACGCTCAGCGGCAAAGCCTCCATAGCTGGCTCCAAGGAGCTCTTAGCCAAGTACGCTGTTGAGGCCATACTTAAGGTCGCGCAGCAGAAAGACGGTAAGTGGTATGTCGACATAGACGACGTTAAGGTGGAGAAGAAGCGTGGAGAATCTCTCAACGAGACCATGCTCATAGACGGCCTCGTCATAGATAAGGAGGTAGTTCACGCCGGAATGCCCAAGGTGGTGCACAACGCCAAGATAGCTGTCCTTGAAGCTCCCTTAGAGATAGAGAAGACTGAGATAACAGCTAAGATCAACATAACGAGCCCAGAGCAGATGAAGGCGTTCTTGGACGAGGAGGCCAACGTCCTCAGGAAGATGGTCGAGAAGATATCGTCGGTAGGGGCCAACGTGGTGTTCTGCGAGAAGGGCATAGACGACGTGGCCCAGCACTTCCTAGCCAAGAAGGGAATAATGGCTGTGAGGAGGGTCAAGAGGTCTGACATAGAGAAGCTCGCTAAGGCTACGGGGGCTAGGATAGTCACGAGTATAGATGACCTAAGCCCCTCAGACCTAGGCGAGGCCGAGAGCGTCGAGGAGGTCAAGGTGGCTGACGAGAAGATGATATTCGTAAGGGGCTGCAAGAACCCGAGAGCTGTCTCCATACTCATTAGGGGCAGTAGCGACATGAGCATTAAGGAGGCTGAGAGGTCAATACACGATGCTCTCTGCGTGGTCAGGAACATACTCCACGAGCCAAAGATACTGCCGGGTGGTGGAGCTCCTGAGATAGCTGTGAGTCTAGCCTTGAGAGACTGGGCTAGGAGCTTAGCAGGTAGGGAGCAGCTAGCAGCCATGAAGTTCGCCGAGGCGCTGGAGGTCATACCGACTATACTCGCCGAGAATGCTGGGTTAGATCCATTGGACATAGTGGTCAAGCTCAGGGCTCACCACGAGAAGGGCTTGAAGACTTATGGGATCGATGTGCTCAAGGGAGACATAGCCGACATGATGCAGCTGAACATCATAGAGCCCCTCTCAGTGAAGAGGCAGGCCTTCAAGTCAGCGACTGAGGCAGCGATTATGATACTGAAGATAGACGACGTCATAGCCGCTGCTCCACCAAAGAAGGAAAAAGAAAAAGAGAGGGAGACTCCTAAGTTTGGCGAGGAAGGGTTTTGAAGAGCAAAGCTAAAACCCGGAAGATAGAGGCCAAGACAGGAGAAGTCAAGGTATGGCTGCCTAGGCTAACGAAGTACGAGCGCGCTAGGATAATTGGAGCTAGGGCTCTGCAGATAGCCATGGGCGCCCCGATACTCATAGATCTTTCACTAGTGCCAGAGAAGGATACAGTGAAGATAGCCATGAAGGAGCTGGAGCTTAAAGTGCTGCCAATAACCATAAGGAGAAGGCTGCCCAGTGGTCACTACCAAGACATACCGCTAAAATGGCTTCTTTAATCAACTCAAAACCATTTTTGTTAGATTTTAACTCAACTTGTAGTTTATGTGGACAACCTCTCTGAGAACCTCGTTATTAGCTGTAGTGTCGTAGAGGCTGGTATGCTTAGCGCCTTCGATATGAGCATGGCCCTTATGTCCTTTAGCTCCACGTACTTCACGTTGGCGAAAGCGAGCAGAGAACCTAGTGTAAATGGGTAGTGCAGAAAAGCCTTCTCGTTCTCCCTTAGCCAAAGCATGTTTAGGCTCTTCTCAACCTCAACAGCTCCCTTGGCGAGAGGTGAAATAGCTTCACCGTAATACGTTGCTGACAGGGCTTGAAGTATTCCAGCTAATGGTTGAGAAGCTAGGCCCTTTAGATCAACATTAAGCCTATAGCTTATGGGTATCCACAGCTTCTCTAGGGCTGATGGCTGTAGGTTTAGCTCCTTACCCCTTATGAGCACCATTATGTTCTTTATATCTACGTCCAACCCTGTTAAGTGTCTAGCCCATCTACCATCTTCTCCACCGAGCCTCTTAGCCTGCCTCCATAAGGAGTCGTAAAGCCATCTATCAACAGCCGACTCTAGCGGTATAGGCGACTTCAAATCCTCTGCCTGCTTTAAGGCCTCCCTAAGCAGCGCCTTTAACTCAAGATTTGGAATAAGGTCTACCGCCTGCTCAACACTCCTAGCTGAAAGCATGGAGGAGTATAGGGAGCCGCTATAGGTTCCGAGGGGGATGGCCGCAAGAGATACTTCCTCCTCAAGTAGGCCTAGGTATTTGCCTTTAAGTATGGACTTTAGGGTTTCATGCTCGAATCTGCTAAAATACGACTTCAAGAAGTTACCTGCATCGCCACCAACGGTCTTGCTTATGGATTCGAGCAGCTCGACAAAGCTCGTTAGCAAGGTCTTCTCTAGCTCGTAGACATCAGTTGTCTGAGGTAGCTTACGGCCTATGTCGCTGACCGACTGTATATGTGCTACTGCTTGGTGTAACGTTGGTGCTCTTAACACCGCCTCGTAGTCCTCAGCCTTTAACATGAAAGCTCTCTTAGCCCTGATTCTAGCGACGCCGTAGGCGTACTTAGACGCGCTCAAAGCTCTTCCCCCTTAAGCCCCTCCCCTATACTCTCAGTTGGGTTAATATCGTTTTGGCTTACAGCTCAAGCGCCTCTATGAGCTTGTTTATACCTAGCCCTGTCTTAGCACTCGTGTAGACTACCTTAGCCTTGGGATTGACTTTCTCCACATCCCTAGCTATTAAGCTAGGATCCACGTCGAAGTCCTTGGCCACATCCACCTTATTAATAACCACTACGTCGACTTCCTTAAAGGAGCTTGGATGCTTGATCACCATGTCGCTGCCTTCACTGACGCTTATGACCACAACTCGTTTATGAGCGCCTAATGGGAAGTCCGCTGGACATATTAAGTTCCCGACGTTCTCTATTAGGAGGATGTCCACGCCTCTTAGGTCCAAGGCTTGAAGAGCTCTCCTGATGAGGTGAGCATCCAAGTGACACTCTTTACCCGTGTTTACCTGGAGGGCTTTGACCCCTAGCTTCAATATTCTTTCAGCATCTATAGAGGTCGAGACGTCACCCGTGATTACAGCTATTCTATACTTCTCCTTGAGGCTTCTGACCAAGGCTTCTATCAAAGTAGTTTTACCAGCACCTAGAGAGCCCATTATGTCTATCGCTAAAACACCCATCTGGTCGAGGTACTTCCTATTCTCCTCCGCTATCCTCTTGTTCAGCTCTAGGAGATCTGACTCTACCTCAATGTCCATGGTCTCCCCGGGTGTCTGGACTACTAGCTTTAGACCTTGAGGTGTTGCAGCTGCCTCAAGTGATGAGAGGGCTCGATTAACGAAGAAGAGGGAGAGGTCGAGGCGCGGAACGGCTTGAGGCACGCTTAACTCTAAG
>QMSN01000073.1 GCA_003650865.1 Thermoprotei archaeon | reverse complement strand
CCTCTTCCCCATACTATTTTTCGGTGGTGTACCTGAAGGTTGGAGAGCAAGTGCTTATTGATAAGCGCAGGGATCCTCAAGGCAACTTCGTCGTCTTAACGTCTCTATCCGTGTGGAGGAGCCTTCAAGACAAGATAGACCCCGAGCTGGACCTCGAAGGCGTTGAGGTGGTGTTCTCGGGAGAGAAGGTGTTCTTGAAGTCTAGGTCTAGGGGCAAGCTTAAGTCGCTAGTGGATAAGCTCAGGAGCCTGGGGATCACGGTCTTAGGCTCCTTCTAGAGTTGCCCTCAAACCCTCACTCTTTATTTTGTCAGAGCCGGAAGGTATCGGTCATCCTGTCGTCTCAAGTTCCAGCGCTCATCATCCAAGCATGTAGAGGTTGAGGTGAGCTATAAAGCTTAACTCGAAAATCTCAAGTTGAGGTGCCTGAGCTTAGCGTTTAAATCTGCGCTTCCACTCTTTTCACTTTGGGCCTATGACGAGAGTCATGCCAGCTGAGCTCGAGCTGTGACGTCTCCAAGGGGTATCAGAGGCCCTCCTCAAAGCCGCTAGGAGATGTAGTGCCCCCTTATCTCCTTGATCCTCTGCTCCTCCTCTTGGCTTATGTTGGAGCCCTTCTTCAGCACTTGAACTATGAAGTTGCACACAAACTCAGGGTTCTCCCTGAACATGGCTTGTATGGTCTTCAGGAGGACGCTGACGTTCTTGGGGGGTAGGTCCGTCAGCATCTTATTGAGCCCCTCCCTTATCACGTCCCTCATGTACTCGTTGAAGTCGCTCTCGTACTCGACGACAGTATCGTAGACCTTCTTGAAGTTCATTATCATCCTGTACTCCTCGTTGTCGACCTTGACCACTATCTCCCTCATAGCACTCCCAGAGGGGTCGAGAATTGGAGGTTTATCAAGGTTTGTGTTACCGCAGCATTACTCAGCCTGTCATAGTTATGCTGGCGCCCTGGTTGTCAGCCTTGACGACGAAGACCCTGCTCTTCATCTTAAGCCTCTTCTTAATCCTACCAGCTAGGACTTCAGCCTTGTCATCACTCGTTACAGCGTAGACAGCTGGACCCCAAGAGCTCTGCCCGTAGCCCTCAACCTTCAGGTTCTTGAGGACCTCTATAACTCTAGCTGATGCAGGGTTGTAACGTCCTCCTTGAACTCCTGAGAACATGGAGCCAACTGTCTCCTGAAGCTCTGTAAGAGCCCTCCCGAAGCCCTCTAAGTCCTCGTCCACTAGGGCTGGTAGGAGCTTGCAGAGCACTATGCTTGAGGCTTGCCCCACGAGCTTAGAGCTCTCGGGCGTGGGCTCAAGCACCTCAAAGGCCCTCTGCTCTGCTCTACCGCTAACCCCTCTACCCATGGGTATGACGACTATGAACCTCCACCAGTCCGGCACACTAGCTCTGAGGACTAGTGGGGGGAATGAGCCCCTGCCCCCATGCCCTCCATCCAACACGAATCCTCCACGCTCAAATACGTAGGTTCCAACACCAGACTGCCTGCCTAGGCCTAAGGCCTTGGAGACCACTGGGACATCCTCGTCAACTCTATTTAGGGTGAGCATGGCGTAGGCGACTGACAGGGCTAGTTGAGTCGTTGACCCCAACCCGACGTGTCTAGGAGCTGTTGAGTGTACCTTAACCTTCGCCTGGTAAACCCCAAACGCTTTAGCCGTCCTCTCAGCAAACCTCAACGCAAGCCTTCTCTGAACGCCCTCAACGACCAGTGAATCTGAGAGCTCAGCCTCAACAACTGTCCTAGGCTCCTCTATGCCGACCCCCAAGGAGACGTAGATCCTGCCGTTAGCCCCTACGGGGTTTACCATCCCGAAGTGGAGCCTCGAAGGGGCGCTAACCCAAACCCTCAAAGCAACCACCTTGAGCTTCTAAGGCTCTTCAAGCCTCTCTACGCCTATGGCTATGCTCTCTTAAAAACTTCTTGGGCGGCTCGAGCTCATGACAGTGCTTCAGCGCGTTAACGTTTTTAGGGCTTAAGGCCTTAGGAAGCCGGGGGGAATAGCCTTGGTCAGAGTCCTCGGGGTAGACCCCGGCACCTTCAGCTTCGACATATGCGGCCTCGACGATGGCAGGGTCTTCTACGAGAAGGTCATACCGACTCCTGAGGTGGCTAAGGGCCCTGAGGCCCTCATAGAGGGGCTTGAAGCAGCGGGAGGTGTGGACCTCATAGTTGGTCCATCAGGCTACGGCGTTAAGGTAACCCACCTGAGGGACATCGAGGATCCGGAGGGGTTTGCCCTCTATGACTTGCTGCTCGTCAGGAAGGAGGACGTCGAGTCAGCGCTTAAGAGGGGCGACATAGGGATAATGGTGTACCACGCCATGGTTAGGGCCACTGTGGAGATGAAGAGGAGGGACATGCCCGTGTGCTTCATCCCAGCAGTCATACACCTGCCCACAGTTCCATGGTACAGGAAGATAAACAGGATAGACATGGGCACAGCCGACAAGATGTGCATAGCTGTGCTCGGCGTCTACGACCAAGCTAGGAGGCTCGGCTTGGAATACAAGAACGTCTCCTTCATACTCGTGGAGATGGGCTTCGGGTACAACGCAGTCATAGGGGTTGAGGAGGGCAGAATAGTTGACGGCATAGGTGGAACCACTGGGCACATGGGCTTCTTGACAGCTGGAGGATTGGATGCTGAGCTCGTCCAGCTGGTTGGGCGGTGGGAGAAGAGCGACATATTCACTGGAGGAGGCTCAACAGCTGCTGGCGTCCAGCTCCCAGAGCAGCTTGTCGAGAGAGCTGCCAGCGACGAGAGGTGTAGGGGGGTCCTAGAGGCTATTGTTGAGGGCGTTGAGAAGATGGTTGCATCCATGAAGGTCTCGGTTCGAAGGCCTAGGGAGATACTGCTTTCAGGGAGGCTTACGAGGGTTAAGGGGGTGAGGGAGCTCGTAGAGGAGAGGCTTAGCCTCCACGGGGAGGTCAGGCAGGTTGGGTGGCTTGAGGGCGCCAAAGAGGTTAAGGAGGCTGCTCAGGGCTACGCCATAGTTGCAGATGGCTTAGCTGGAGGCAGGTTTAAGGAGCTCGTGAAGTGGATGAGGATTCCGGAGGCCAAGGGCACAGCTCTCGACTACATAGTTCACCCGAAGAGGAGCAACATAACAGTTAAGCTCCTGACGAGCTCTTAAACGCGTTTCACTCCTTAGAACACCAGCTCACTTTTATTGTCCCCACTCACATAAGCTCTTGGTGTAAACTGTGAACGTCAAGCAATTACTCATCACCGTGGTGGCTCTAGCCCTAGCATTCGCAGCCCTAGCCACATGCTGCGCTTCAAGTGGAGGAGATGAGTGGGAGCCCTACACTCCAGATCCTAGCCAAGTGGAGGTTTCTTGGACCTGTGACTCTACGGTGGAGCTTACGATTAAGATAACCTTTCCCCACGCGGGCTTCTTAGTGCTATGGGGACCCATCGTTGTCGACGAGGGCACAGTCATAATCCACTCAGTCGTGAACATGTGGAGAGGTCCTGCAGCTCAAGTTGTGACTGTGAAGAGCCATAGCTGGAGCTTACCTCCGGGCAACTACGAGTTGAAGTTCTACGTGAATGGGGAGCTCGTCAAGACGGCCACGATAAGCTGTAGTGGGGCTTCAGCTAGTGGAGCTTCACCTCAAGGCTTAGATGTGGTGTTCCTGAGCTCCACCGTGATCGCCTTAGCAATCCTACTCGCCCTCATAGTGAAGTTCCTAGTGCTCTAAGTCTAACCCGAAGACCTCGACCTCAAACCCGAGGGATCTAAGCTCCTTCAGGATCCTCGCCACCAGCAACTCTAAGTTCGGGATATCCTCTGGAGGAACTACTCCAGTAACGTTGTCAGCAAGCCCCTCAGCCACGAACACAGCTGTTTGAGAGCACACAGCTCCTGTGGCTAGAGCCATGGCGGTTAAGCCCCAGTGGCTAGTAGACCCTCGAAGCCTCAGCAAGGCCTTCTCTCCCTTCTCGCTCTCGGCTTCGACCTCCATTAAAACCACGTCGCGGCTCGACTTGAAGCGGGACTCCAAGAGCTTAGCCGTTAAGCTCTTAGCCTTAACCTCGACCCCCTGAACGTCAATCACCTCATCGCCTAGAAACCCCAGCTCTAAGAGGAGCTTCATGACATCTAGGTGTCCAGGCCACCTCAGCGTGACCTCCCTCATGCTCCTAGGCCTCCCCTCCATCCTCAGGAGTGTTCTAAGCCCATCGCTCACGAAGCCCTCAAGCCTGAGGTCGAAGACCTCGACTTGAAGCTTCGAGTCTAGGGGGTTAATGGACTTAACAACTCCATCCTCGACGTACCTAGCTGGTCTCGTGTACTCCTCAATGAGGTCCTCAGCAGACCAAGAAGTTGAGTGGTAGAGTGGGGGTTCAGGCTTCTCCGGTATGCCTCCAACCCTTATCTCCACCTTAGCTAAGGGGCCTAGAGTTTTCCTGCAGAGCCCTACGAACATGTTGCTCAAGCCGGGGGCTAACCCACAGTCTGGCAGTATAAGCGACCCTCTCTCAGAGGCTAATTGGCTCAGCTTTAGGGGGCTCTCGTAGGTGAAGGAGACGTCTACGAGCTTCAGCCTCTTCTCAGCTAGAGAAGCCATGAACTTAAAGCCCTCTTTGCTTGGCAGACACCCACAGGTGCAGTCGAAGCTCTCAGCTAATTCAGCTATGAGCTTGAGGTTCCTCGACGCGTCCAGGATGTGGAGCACGTCTATCAAGTCTTTACATATACGCTCGCGGTCAACTGCCTCCACTCTAAACCCCTTGGACTTCAAGATCGCAGCTACAGCCCTCCCAACACGCCCGTAACCTACCACTAGGAACTTCACGTTGACACACTCCACTAGCCTAAGCGCTCTAAAGGCCAAACTCCTCTAAGGCTAAGCCCTCTACCTCATGTAGGCTGGCTGCCCTAGTATGGACGTTATGGTCCTGATCATGCCCTCCCTAGCCGCCTTAGCCCTACTCATGCCGACGAGCCCTCCCAAGAGGAAGGACTTCTTCTCTGAGGATGATATCTCGAGCTCGACGTAGGGGCCGTTCTGGTAAGCCCTTAAGTCCGCTGTGCCCTCCCAGAAGACTAGAGCTCCCTTCTTGATCCTAATTGATGTAGGGCTCGTGTACTGCACGTTAACTCCTTGGCTTAGAAGTCCGTGGTACACTTGAGCCACGAGGTCTTGAGGAGTTCGGCCTCCAGCTGGGTAGCCCAAGACGATCCTGGCCATTAAACCCACGTCTCGCTTCTCGAGGGGCTTTTACACTTTGTGTTAGCTTCGTGACCTTATTTCTCTTTCTCTTTCTTCTTAGCTGCCTTGACCACGTGCTCCTTGAACTCCTCTATGCTCATGCTCTCTCTGTGCGTTGGAAGCTTCACTAAGAGCACCTCTCCGCTAGGCGTCTTAACTCTAACCTCGTCGTGGTCCGGGTACCTGTAGACATCTAGCTGCTCGTAGCCAGTTCTCTCAAGCTCGATTTTGTATCTCGACAAGGGGTTCGGCATGGCAGGCACCTCACTACAGCAAGTCTCTCTCTAAACTAAACTTTTCCTCTTGTCCTCATGGATAGGAGCACTAAGGCTATGGTGTAGGCTGCTAGCACGAGCGACGTCAAGGCGAATGTTGAGGGTGCACCGTAGAGGTCGCTTAAGACTCCAGCGGCTATGGGTATTAAGCCCATGCCGACGTACATAGATGAGTGGTAGACACCCATCACAGCTCCGTG
>QMSN01000072.1 GCA_003650865.1 Thermoprotei archaeon | reverse complement strand
TCGGCCATACAACCTACATTATGCTTGAGGCTCTTGATGCTATTAGCGCTACGTACACCTCATCCCTAGCCTGGTGAGGCGGGTGGTCGCCGCACACGACCACTAGCGTGTTAGGCGGGCAGTTGACAGCCAACCTCTTAATGATGTCGTCTACGTGCGTCACAGAGATCCTGTTAAAGCCCAGCTTATCCAGAGTTCTCAAGTGAGCAACTAGCAGGTTTGGCTTTAAGCGCTCCACGACCTCTAAGGCCTCTCTACACACCTCCAAGTCGAACTCCATCACATCTGGCCTATCGACAATCGGCTTAACGCAGTCCACGAGCCCCTGAAATGACGTGGCTCCATACTCCTCCATGACCACGGCAACCCTCAACCCAGCCTCAGAGGCGGCTTCAGGCATGCACTTAAAGGTTCTAGTGTAGGCCTGCTCGGTCCTAAAAACCCCGTGAACTTCGGGTTTAAGCCCGCAGAGAATGGTGGCTATGGAGGGAGTCGTGTAGTGGCTGTACGAGAGGCACTTGAAGACTATACCTCTAGAAGCTAGCCTAGAAGTGAAGGAGAGCATACCCACATTAGCCGTGTACTCGCGGTAGCCCAAGCTATCCACTATTAGCAGAGCTACGTGCTCACATCCATCAGCAGCCTCAACTATGCGAGCTATCGGTTTACCTTGACACTTAAAGTGAAAACCCAGAACTTCAGCTACTGTTGGAGCTATGTCCACTTGCTCCACAAACACAACTATCAACTCCACACGTACAGCTAACAACTCAAGGCCTAAGAGGAGCTTAATGTGCTCACACTACTCAAGCAGTTGGTGCGGGGGGTGGGATTTGAACCCACGCAGGCCTACGCCAGCAGGTCCTGAACCTGCCGCCTTTGACCTGAATCCCGCCCTTTAAGGGCCTCGGCCACCCCCGCTTGTATGCGGTTTCTGTAAGTTGCAGATCGTATTTATTTCTGTTTTCATATGGTTGTGCTCTGTGACTCTGTATGCCAGCAGTCGAGTCTAAGGATGTCTGGAAGGTCTACGGCAACGGTGTTGAGGCTCTTAGAGGAGTCTCTTTCAGCGTTGGTAGGGGGATGCTAGTAGCTCTCTTAGGGAGGAATGGAGCTGGCAAGACGACTTGGGTTAGGATAGCCTCAACTCAGCTCCTGCCGAGTAGAGGCACAGTTGAGGTCATGGGGCTCGACGTGGTCTCAAGTCCTTGGAGCGTTAGAGAGGTCATATCCATGATACCTCAAGAGGGCTTTCCAAACGACTTGCTCACACCCTACGAGTTCGTCTCCTCGTACCTGTTGATTAGGGGTTACAGCAGGAGTGAGGCCAAGGAGAGGACTCACGAGGTTTTTAGGGCTTTAGAGCTTGAGGAGTGCGCTAACGTGGTCATATCGAACCTCTCAGGGGGCATGAAGAGGAGGGTTATGGTTGCAGCTGTGCTAGCCTCAGGGTCTGAAGTAATGTTCCTAGATGAGCCCACAACAGGCCTAGACCCCTTGGCTAGAAGGAGCGTTTGGAGAGCCCTCAAAGCGTTTAAGAGGGAGGGAGTCACCATGCTCCTAACCACTCACTACATGGATGAAGCTGAGAGCCTAGCCGACCTAATAGTCATGATACACAGGGGGAGAATAGTGTTCGTGGGCTCAGTGGAGGAGGCGAAGAGAGTCGTTGGAAGACCCCTTAAAGTCGAGGTTTACGGGGGAGTTGAGCTTGGAGGCTACGAGGGGGTTAAGCTCAAGGACATGACCATATTCTACGTGGATGAAGGGGAGGCTGAAGAGGTTGTTAGGAGGGTTGTGGTCAAGGGGCTTGAAGCCACGGTTAAGCCGACGAGCCTCGAGGACTCCTTCATAAGGCTAACAGGTGAGGTCATTGAGGAGAGGAGTCTCTAGGCAACTAGTCGCCATAGCAACTCTAGCTTGGATAAATGGGGCAGTAGCGTTGAGGAGAGCTCCACTCTGGATCATAGCCTACTTGACCATGCCCCTAACGCTCCTATTCTTCTCGCACGTGTACGGTGGAGAAGTGGGGCTGAGGTTCGCCTTGATAGGAGGCGTGTTAATGGTCGCTGTTAGCAATGGAATAGCGTTGCTTGGCGACGCGGCCTTCTACAGGATATACGTGAAGTACCAAGACATGCTAGTCGCCTCACCCATTAGGCCCACCAGCTACATAATTGGGTTATCGCTCTCAATGCTAGTCTTCTCGATGCCGGGGCTAGCACTATTCGTAGTGCTCCTAGGGCTTCAAGGCATGCTGACACCGCTATTCTCAGCAGCTCTCTTCGCGTGTCTAGTCATGGTGTGGGCATCCTCTTCATTCATGGGGTTCGCCATATCGACAGCCTTCAGGCAGCTAAAGCACGTCTGGCCGCTAGCCACAATACTAGCCATACTGCTAAGCGTGCTACCACCAATATACTACCCAGCAACAGTGCTACCACAAGGATTTGAGTGGATTGGGGCATTAGTGCCATCAGGAGCTGCAGCCATGCTCCTACACCAAGTCGCTGGGCTTGTGGAGCTAAGCCAAGCCACCATAGCAGTATCAGCAGTCCTCCTAGTAGCTTACACAGTGGCCTTCATGATCCTCTCAGCCACGAAGGTTAGGTGGAGAGAGAAGTAGCTAAGCGCCTTCGACGACGTACTTGAATATCTTCGCTATGTAAGTGCCGTTCGTAGTCCTAAAGTACCAAGCAGGCTGAAACGGGTCCTCACCCATGCGAGCCTTCTCAACAGCAATGCCCCAGCTCCTCTCGAGAACCCTCCTTGTGATGACCCTAACGTTGCCTGTGCTCTCAACCCTAACAAAAACCACGTCACCCTCAACCCAAGCCTTAAACCTAGACCTACCACCAGGAGAAGAGAACTCAACAGGCTTCGAGAGGAGAGTCGTGATCAAACCCCAAACGTCATCGAAGCTCATATTCGCAACCCTACTCTTAATCCCACTCACCACAACCACCACAATAATAATCACCACCCCACTAATAAACAAAACCCAACCAAACCGAGGCAAGGCGAAGCACGACTACAAGAAGTGGAAACACGAGGTGAAGTAAAGGACGAAAAATTATATACCCCCACAAGATAAGAGACAACCGAGCCCCCGTAGTATAGTCCGGTCAAGTATGCGGGCCTCTCGAGCCCGCGGCCCGGGTTCAAATCCCGGCGGGGGCACCACCACTCTTCCTTCAGTCTACCTTCAAATTCACCTTCGGAAACCGCACTTACCATCAGTTGATGAGGGGTTTGATGGTAGGGTCATATCACGTTGAATAGTTGCTACGCAGTGTTTTGTTTAATGAAAGGTCTCGTGTCGAGTAGTAAAACATGCATTAGTGAAGAGCTGGGGTCAAGATGCCTCCATTTTTCGCTGCATCCACCTTTAAGACAGCGTGGTGTGCTTAAGCATGTCATAGTAGTGGGTTGTGGCAGGCCACGTAGTGGTCCTTGTCTAGCTCGACTAGCTGAGGCTCAACCTCAGAGCACTTAGGCTTAGCGAGGGGGCATCTCGGGTGGAGCCTACAGCCTTTAGGTGGCTTTGAGGGGTCTGGAACCTCCCCTTTAAGCTCCACCTCGCTAAGCGAGGTCTTGCCCTTAACCCTAGGGACAGCTCTCAGCAAGGCTGTTGTGTATGGGTGTAGGGGCTTCGTCAAGACCCTCTTAGTAGGGCCGTGCTCAACTATCTTGCCCAAGTACATGACGGCTATCTCGTCAGCTATGAGCCTAGCGACTGCCAAGTCGTGGGTTATGAATATCATCCCCTGCCTATACCTCTCCTTAAACTCCTTCAAGAGCTCCAGTATAGAGGCTCTAATCGAGACGTCTAGGTTTGAGGTCGGCTCATCAGCCACTACGAGTATTGGCTCTAGCAGGAAGGCCCTAGCTATAGCAACCCTCTGCCTCTGACCACCACTTAAGTTGTGAGGCTTAACGTTGTAGAACTCCTCAGGAGGCACTAAGCCCACCCTCTCAAGCATCTTTAAAGCCCTCTCCCTAGCCTCCACCCCATTACGAACTATTCCGTGGACTACTAGGGGCTCGGTCAAGGCGTCGCCCACGGTCTGAAGTGGGTTTAAGCTTGTGAAGGGGTCTTGAGGGACTAGCTGCATCTTCCTCCTAAGTGGCCTCAGCTTGCGCTCAGGCATGTGGGTTATGTCGACGCCCTCGAAGATCACCTTGCCCGAGGTGGGCTCGTAGAGCCTGAGGACAGCTCGACCTAGAGTCGTCTTACCGCTACCGCTCTCACCAACTAGGCCTATGGTCTCTCCTCTACAGAGCTGGAGGCTTACCCCGTCAACAGCCCTAATGACCTTCCGAGCTCCGAAGGCCCCCACCTTAAAGTGCACGTGGAGGTCTTCAACGACTAGCAGGGGCTCTTCAAGCTCCACCCTCCCACCTCACGACGAGTAGAGCCAGCATGAGACGAAGTGGCCACCACCCACATCGAGCAGTGGGGGAAGCTTATCGCAAACCTCCATGGCGTGAGGGCACCTAGGCTTAAATGCACACCCCCTCTGAGGGCTTCTAAGGTCTGGTGGCAGGCCAGGTATGGGCCTCGGCCACTCAGCCCTCTCTATGTCGGGCACGGAGCTCAGCAACCCTCGAGTGTAGGGGTGGAGGGGCTTCTCTATCACGTCGCTCTTAGACCCATACTCAACTATCCTACCAGCGTACATGACCGCTATCTTGGAGGCCCTCTCCGAGGCTAACGCTATGTCGTGGGTTATGAGGAGGACCACCATGTTCGTCCTACGCCTAATGTCGTCTAGGAGATCCATTATCTGCCTCTGCACTATGACGTCGAGAGCCGTAGTGGGCTCATCAGCGACCAAGACCTTGGGGTTTAAGGCTATTGCAGCCGCTATTGAAACCCTCTGCCTCTGACCACCACTAAGCTGGTGTGGGTATGAGGAGGCTATGTGAGCGGGAAGGTTTACAGCCTCTAGGAGCTCAGCAACCCTCTTCCTAGCCTCTTCGAGGGCTACGCCGTGCTCAACCATGACCTCAGCTATCTGGTCACCAACACGCCTAACGGGGTCGAGGGTTGCGAAGGGGTCTTGGAAGACCATTGAGATGAGGCTTCCACGAGCCCTCCTGAGCTCCTCACCCTCAAGCTTCAGTATGTCAACTCCATCTATGACAACCCTCTTCCCAAGTATCCTGCCAGGTGGAGGCACGAGCTTCAGCAGGGCATAGCCTAACGTGGACTTCCCACTACCGCTCTCACCAACTAGAGCTACGAAGTCTCGCTGAGAAGCGCTAAACGAGACATTCTCAACTGCGTATACAACCCCCCTCCTCGTGAAGTACCTGACGGTTAACTCCTCAACGCTGAGGACTAAGCTGCTCAAGGGCTAAGCCACCTCCCGATGCCTCTCACTAAGCCCCTCGGATATGAGGGCAAAGCCCATTGCTAGCAGAGTGATCATGAGTCCTGGGAAGAATATTATGTGCCAGTAGCCCGATAGTATGAAGCCCTTGCCCTTGTAGAGGTCGTAGCCCCAGTCAGGTGTAGGTGGCTCCACTGATAAACCTAGGAAGCTTAGAGCTGCCTCCGTCAAGACGGCGTCAGCTGCGCTTAAGCTGAACACGACCATAACTGTTGGTATTAAGTGCGGGAAGATATGCTTGAAGAGGAGGCGCCTAGTCGGTATGCCGAGAGCTTTGTTCACGACGACGAACATCTCCTCCTTGACCTTCAAGACCTG
>QMSN01000071.1 GCA_003650865.1 Thermoprotei archaeon | reverse complement strand
TGCTTATGTGGCCTAAGCCTACGCTTTTTCTAGCTCCTATGTGCAGGCCTAGTTTGAGTATTGCATCTAGCGTTAGTGCAAGTAGTTTTGCATCTGTTTCTCCGGGGGTTATGTTGTCCGCTATTATTGTTGTTTTGAGGCCTCCTAGTGCTATGCACTCTTCTAGTGTGTATAGTATGTCTTCTTGTGATACTAGCGTTGACCTCGATATGCCTGCGTGGTGTGTGAAGTGTACTTCGTGGTCTCCCATTGTGAAGCAGTCGTAGAACTTCAATTTACCTGCGAGGCTTGGCGCTCCATAGAGCTTGCATATGGGGCAGTATAATGGAAACGCTAGGTCCATGAGCCTCTTAGCGTTGTCATCCGGTTTGCTCTTACTTAGTGAGCTCACTATCTCTTCGGCTTCAGTTGAGGGGATGCCTAAAGCTACCATTTCCTCTGCTCCTACGTCTAGCTCCTTGAGCATTGTGAGGGCACGAGGGTCGTCGCTGTCATGGGTGAGTAACCCCATCTTCTTGGGGTCTTCTCTGTGGAGCTCTATCACAAGCTTCTCCACTTGGCTTAAGTCTGGCAGGTTCTTCATGGATTTAGCTATCTTCTCGCTTAGTGATCTAAATGCCCCCTTAATCGATGAGCTTGGCACGATAAACTCGTCTTTATTACCCATTCGGACTCTAAATAGCCTTCTGAGGGGCTCAATGGTTAGCTCAGGGGCTCCGACGTGTATCGATGATGTTCCTGCCTTAAACACGAGGTCTATGATTACCCTAGTCTTCAGCTTAGAGAGGTGGTTGAGCAGGGCTTCACGTAGTTTAAACGTCATGTTCTCGCCTCCAAGCTGGAAACTTGTCTTCAAAGGGTGAGGCGAAGTTTAGGCCTATGCAGGACAGCTCGTTAAAGCCGCACAGGCAGCTCAACGCTAACATTTCAGCTAGGTTCTCACGTGACTTCATGGACTCCTCGCTGGGCTTGAGAACCATTATGGAGCCTGGTGCCAGCGCTGTGATCCAAGGCCTTGGCCTACGGCTTCTGCTGGAGTAGCCCTTGACGAGCATGGTCTTGCCGTAGACAGCTACGGTCTTCAGCTTGAAAGCTGCCTTCAAGGAGGTGATGGCTGAAACGATCCAAGAGCTTGGAACTGTGAGGGTGTCGGAGGGTGCCAAGCTTGGAACTGAGGACAAGCCCATGCCGCCCAATGTTGTTGATGCCACTGGAGACAACGCTTGGAGAACTGCGTAGCCCTTCTCCAGCTGTTTTAGCAGCAAGCTCTTCATGGAGCTTATCATTGAGCTTAAATCTACAGTGCTCAGCTTGACGCACGCCCTGCCGAAGCCTCTTGATACCCCCCTCCCCAAGCCTATCTCGAATTTACTGTCTAGACCAAGTTTGGAAAGCCACTTCATTAGGTTTCCCCTCAAGTCTGCTATCAAAGCCTTGTACTTGGCGCCGGGGGAGACCGCGTCATAAGACCAAAGCCTTTCAGCCTCTGCAGCCTCTCTAGTCTTCGAGATGGAGACGTTAACTTGGGTCTCAACTGGAGGCTTGACTTCAGTCCACCCATCAGGCGTCTCCTTGAAGTAAGAGCCACTAGCATCTTTAAGCAAAGCTGATAATCCATGCTCCTCCTGCTCAAGCTTTAACATGAACTCCTTATACTTCCTCTCAAGCTCGCTGCTTGAAGCTAGGATCTCGGGGTTGCTTTGGACGTCGATCCCCATGGACCTCAGCAGCGAGAAGACTTCTTTAACGTCTCCGATGTCATCCCTGCGTCTCGTCAACTTACACTCAACGGTGAAGGCATGGGCCATTACGCCTCCTTCAGGAGCGGCTGGGGAGAAAGCTATTGTTGGGCTTGTTGATTCCTGTTGAACGTTTATGCCCTCTCTGTAGAGCATCGATAGTATAGCTCCTCTCAGTGTTGAGCCTGGAATAGCCCTGCTAAGCGTCGAGTAACCTGCTTTACCAACTCTCTCACTTAGTATGGTGGGCGTTAAGAGCTGTAGCTCAACTTTATAGAGCGTGAGGTTTCCGTAGCTCAAGCCCTCACCACCTCTTCACCAGCATGTCAAGCAGCATCTTCGACTCCTCGTCTTCAGGGATGCCTTCGCTGCCCACAACCTTGAAGGTCATGAGTCCGCCTCTCCCTATCCTCTCATAGCTCAAGTCCGCTAGAGCTGCTAGTACAAGGCGGGAGGCTTCATTAACGTCTACACCAGCCTTTTTCAGAAGAGCCCTGGAGAGCCTTATCTCTCCATAGAAGAGCGTGCCTGGCGGTAGAGCTTCAGACTCAAATAGCGCTCCTTCAGCTGATGTCTGCGTTGAGTCGTCTATCCTAATCCTCACAAGCCTCGTGATTGTTGGGTTTTCGTCACCTAGTGGAACTAGCATGCGCTCTCTCCACAGCCTTAAAGCCTCCTCCTCGCTCTTCACGTACCTCAGGTCAGTGACTTGAAGTGGGGATGTATCTTCCCCGCTCAATCCAAAAACCTTGCATACTGGACATACGCCTCCAGATCTGGTCGTGGCACATGGAAATGTTAAGCCGAAGTCAAAGCAGTTCTTAATGTTGAGTAGAGGAGAGACCTTCATCGCGCTCCTCCTCAAAACACCCTTAAACGTGGAGCCCGGTATCACCACTACACCTCTGATCTTCATTATGGGTATGTCGGCTGTAAAGGACTCCCTACCTGAGCCCACGGTCATCAACTTATCTGTTTTACCCAAAACTCCTAGCCTCACAGAGCTCCTCCTCCCAAGAACTTCACGATTAAGAATATGTCATAGAGAGGTGCGCTGCTCTGCTCGTTACCTATGATGTCTACGAAGACCTCTCTCAGGAACCTCAGACTTTCATCCTTCTTCTCGTTGCTTGAAAGCAGCTTCGCTAGAGCTGAGGAGGCTACGAGCGTGGAGACAAGCCTTGAAGCATTATTTGGAGTCCATCCAGTAACCTTGTTAACGGCATGGTATATCCTCCTCACGGTGTCTCTGCATCTCTTCGCAACTTCCCACTTGTCCTTTAGTTGAGGGTGGAATCTCAAGTCTTTATCTCTAGAGAGCTTGAAGACTATGTAGGCGAGCTTCGCGACCTCGCTGTAAGCTTGAGTTAAGCTAGTGGTTTGCTGAGAGCCTGCGAGTAATAGTAGCATTCGAGCTATGCTCCTGTAGTCCATAAGCCTCACGTTGGCCTTGTAAGGCTGGAGGGAGAGACCTCTACTCCTAGCGTCTCCCAGCAGGGTCATGGCTGGCTCTCTTCCAAGAACCCCTCCATCGACGAAGACTAGGGAGAGGGAGCCTTCAAGCCCCTCCTCGGCCTTCAACATGCCCTTCATCTGCTTGTACATGAGGTCCCTCATGTCATCCTTAGAGTCCTCGAGGAGCGCCTTAGAGGCTAATCGCAAGCTCCAGATATTGTACTTAGCCTTAGCTGAGGCTATGCCGCAAGACAAGCTCGCGGCTCCACCCATGTTGCTGTAGAACTCCTCGCACATGATGACGGCTATGGGTATGGCTAGGCATGATGGAGCAGCCAGCTGGCAGTCGTCTCCACCTATGTAGAGCAGGCCTAAAGCGCACCTAGAAGCCCACTTATTAGCCTCTAAATCGGCATTTCCATTGCCCAGCTGGGACTCTACTTCCTTTACTACGTCGTGCACTACTTCAAGCGCTTTGCGGAACGCCTCTTTGAGAGAGACGTCGATCCTTATGTTCTTCTCAACAGCTATGGCGAAGCTGGGGGTTCGAGCCATGAAGTAGCCCATCAAGTTGCCGTCGAAGGATAAGATGGCTATGTTGAGCATCTCTCCGATTGGCACGCACTTATCCCCTCTCTTCTCCAGCTCCTGTCCAGCGATGAGCTCAATTATGCCCTGCCTAGCGCACTTCCAGTCGAAGCCCCATGTCTCGTTAGGCGTCTTGCCAAATGGCTGAAGCTCGCCCCACTTGACCTTGAAATTCAGCTCATCGCTTAGACGTAGGAGGTGTAAGCACTCATCACAAAGCTTCGAGGCTCCCTCTTCACGAGTAGCTACTGCTGAAGAGCATACATCACATAGCTTTTCGAAGCCTAGGTATTTCCATGGCTCTTCGCGGGGGGTTATGGTCCTCTTGGCCAGTGCCAGTCGAGATTCAAGCTCAATGCTCATCACGCTGTAGTTGGTGTTGAAGACAGCTTTAGACAGAGATATTCCCAAGCTCTCAACAGCCTTACCCACTGCAGACCCAGTCACTTCCCTCTTGATGCTCTCAGGGGTTAAGGTTCTACACTCGCTAGCTGGAGCTAACGCTAGAACCCTTCCTCCCCCAGCGTAGACCACGCATTCAGGGGGTACGCTGTAATGCTCGTAGAGCACTCTCGGTATCGCGTATATCGTGACGAGGTCGACCATGTAGCTCCTGGTTGAGAGCATGGCGAGGTCCTCGGACTTGTCTATGTAGCCCTGTATGCCCCTAATGTCTAATAGTAGAGTTAAGACGCCGCTTACCTCTGCCCCCGGAATGTCTACGGTTGAAGATGCCCGTATCTTCTCTACAGCGGCTTTTGTAGCCTCCTGCAGCGCCTCGCCGCTTAAGTTGAGCCAGAAGTCCCATACATCCCGTCCAGAGCCTGTGAGCATGCTTTTAACGTAAGCCTTGACGTCAGAGACCTTTGAGGACAAGTGCTTCTTCAGCGCTTCAGCTATGACGTCGGAGGCAAGCTCGACAAGCCTATCCGCTTGAGAGGCGTAGCCATCAGCGTCTCTCAGAATATTGCCTAGCACCCTTAACTCGCCCTTCAAGTTATCTGGAGTGTGATGGTTCTCTATGAGCTCTAAGATGTCCTTCAACGCCTGCTCGTCGCAGAGCCCCTCTAGAATCCTCTTAGCAACCTCAACGCTCTTAGCCACGTGGTTCCTCCAGTCTAGAGGCTTCCCAACGTCGTGCAGAAGAGCTGCCAACCTCAAAACCTGGAGCTTGCGTTCATCAAGCCCCCGGCTCTTCCCCATGCAGTACGCCAAGGCTGACGTAAGCAGTAGGTGGACGTAAAGCTTAGAGGTGTTGAGACCAGGTCTAGTGTCAGCAGGTATCTTCTCCAAAACCCTAAGTAAGAGCTTCCTATAGTGCATTAAGTCTTGGCCTCTGCCCAACAAGATGGGTCTAGCGTGATCCAAGACCTTTATCGCTTTCTCTACGCCTCCACTCCATAGCTCCTTGCTCACATCACTCCACATCCTCGTCAAAACCCAAAAGGCATACACCATGCTCGGCGATAGCAGGTATCCGGGTATGGGTTCCATCATTAGGGGAGCTTTCATCATGGTTGATATCACGTCTGCCAGTAGGCGAGGACAAGATGGATCTTTACTTGGAGAGGAGCCGAAGGTCCTTTTAACGCAGTCTTCAAGCCACCCCCTTATGTATTTGAGGAACACCTCCTCCCATGCGTGAACGTCCTCAATAGTCACTTCACTCACATCGTA
Organism: Thermoprotei archaeon; assembly: GCA_003650865.1. Classification (GTDB taxonomy): domain Archaea; phylum Thermoproteota; class Methanomethylicia; order Nezhaarchaeales; family WYZ-LMO8; genus QMSN01. The sequence continues at coordinate 294 of QMSN01000071.1, read as the reverse complement.
GAACTTGTCGTCGAGGCCTCTGATGGGAACTACATGGCCAGCGTAAACCTTCACGATTCACCACCTCTTAGGAGAGCGAGGACCGTCTTTGACGAGGGCTCTACCGTTGGGTGGACGTAGGACTCCATACTGAGCTTATGAGGGCAGTTCGGATCGAGCAGCTGAGCCCTTACAAGCTTGTAGTGGGACTCGTCGAGCTTATGCCATATAGCGACCTCCCTGCCATTGCAGGTTAAGCCCATTAACCCCGGATCGCTTAGAGAAGCCAGATCCACGATGTCGTAGCTCGAGTCG
>QMSN01000070.1 GCA_003650865.1 Thermoprotei archaeon | reverse complement strand
TTCTGGCTTCACTTCAAGGCGTCTAGCCCTATAGGGCTGAGCCTATGCTTATCAAGTCGTTGAGGAGGGCGTAACCAGTAGGCCTTCTACCAGCTCCTGCACCTATGACGGTTACCTCGCCGAGCACGTCGGTCTCAAAGGTTATGGCGTTTAACACGCCTGAGACGCCTGCTAAGATGTCGCTTTGAGGTATGAGCTTCGGCGAGACCCTCACCTTAACCTCCCCACCTTCTCTCCAAACTTCAGCCAATAGCTTGACCCTAAGCCCCCTATTGACAGCCCCCAACACATCGCTTAAGCTCATATCCCTAATACCTCTCCTCTCCACGTCTCTAGGCTTGACGTCGCCATCCATCAGCACGTTGGCCAGTATGCAGGCCTTAGCCGCTGCATCCCATCCATCGACGTCCAGTGTTGGGTCGGCCTCAGCGTAGCCCAGCTTTTGAGCCTTCTTCAAGGCGTCGTGGTAGCTAACCCCCCTCTCCATCTCTGTGAGTATGAAGTTAGTGGTGCCATTTAGTATACCCCTAACCCTATTGACCTTGAGGGCTGCTAGGCAGTTAAGGGTTAAGTTGAAGGTGGGCGTGCCGCTTAAGACCGTCCCCTCAAACTTCAGCTTTACACCCCTACTCTCAGCTAGCTTAGAGAGCTCCCTGTAGGCTAGGGCTATAGGTCCCTTATTGGTCGTCGCCACGTGCTTACCCAGCCTTAAAGCCTCCCTAATGTGCGTTAAGCCGGGCTCGCCATTCTCCAAGTTAGTCCACGTGACCTCCACAACGACGTTGGACCGAGTCTCCCTTATAGCTTCTAGGGCGCTGAGCCCCCTCCTAGCTGGGAGGTCGTAGCTGTCGAAGCTCCTACCGGACTCCACTAAGCTCAGGGCCTTCGCCAAGTCTATTCCCTCGTCGTTGGCTATAGAGCCCCACTTCAAGTCGCATATGCCGACCACCTTGAAGTTCAAGTCGAACCTAGACCTCAAAACCTCAGCCTTCTCCAGCAGGAGCTCTGCAAGCCCTCGACCAACCACGCCGAAGCCTATGAAGAGCAGGCTTAGCTCCTTCAAAGCCTACACCTAACGTTATCTTAGCCCTAGAACCCTAAAACCTTTAGGGGGAAGGGGAGAATTCGAGCTCCAAGCTTGGTTACAAAGAGTTATTGTGATGGCTATCGCCTTGAGTACTTCAGTTAATCCTCTACTCCCTTCTCAAACTTCATCTTTGCGAGTCTCTCTATTAGGTGGAAGCCCTCTTCGGGTAGTGGTTGAGCCTCTATGTAGCCCTCCTCCAGAGCACCCTTGAACACGTGCTCACCCACTTCGCTCCTAACTAGGACCGTTGTCCAGCCCGGTGGTGAGCCCACACCTCCAAGCGATATGTCAGCTAGCTTATTGCTGAAGTCCCTGCACACCCTGCAGGACCCCCTCAAGTAGTCGTGAATCTCGTGCCTGTGAACGTCCAGCTTAAGCTCACCCATCACGTAGACCCTGAGCCTCTCAGTGTCTATGTCCACCTTAGTTATCGTCGAGGGCAGAATCCCGTGCTTCTTCATTAAGTACTCTATGAACAGGTCATTGTAGGAGTAAGTGCCGTAGCAGAAGGTGCCCAACACGAGGACAACGGCGTCGCCCACCTTCAAGACCCCTCTAGGCGAGGTCTTCATGGTCCAAAGACCGTGCACCTGGCATGGAGTAGCCACTATGCCAAGCCTCGTAATCCCCCACTCCAAGACCGCCCTCTTAACGCCTATGAGGGCCGCTGTAGGCGTGTACTTAGCTCCTTGAGCCTCAAGCAGGTCCTCAAACTTGGTGGCGACTGCTGGCTCAGGCTTCCACGGCTCCTCCTTGACGCTCTTGACCACGACGGCGCCCCTTATGATCTTCTTGTCCATAGCGTACTTTAGTAGAGCAGTAGCAACACCACCGCTTTGAGCCCTAGCCCTAATTCTCTCGTCTAGAGCCCTAGCCATGTAGGCCCCTCTATAGTGCCCCAACACAGTTCCAGAGACTGAGCCGAACTCCTTCTCCTCAGCCTTATCCAAGTTGAACATGATCTGAGGGCAGTTGTAGTAGCAGTAGCCGCAGTGCCCACATAGCTCCTCGATCTTCTCGTATATATCAGGGGTTACCTCAAGCTCGTGAAGCTCAAGCCTGTGCAGTGTCTCCTCCCTCGGGATCAACGCGTTATAGGGGCATACAGCTACACAAGCCCCACAGACGGTGCATATCCCCCTCTCTATAACCTCATGCTCTAAGTCCGAGAACTCCTTGTACCTACCAATCAGGTTCCTCAAGAAGATCCACCCATTAGATTTCTAAGCAACTTCATAAAAATAAAAGCTTTAAGGTATGTAGCTGCTGAGCTCGAGGCTCTGATTCAACGCCTTTTTCAGCCAGGCCTTAGAGCGGTTAAAGTTTTTATTTCCTCAGCTCAATTCGTGTCGATAGCTCCTTTGACCGTTGAGGTGCGTGGAGTTGGAGGTTTGGAGGCTCTTGGACTTGGGCTTCGCCGAGCCCATTAAGGCTCAAACCTTCTTCGAGGCTACTGCCATAGCCGTTGATAGGGGGCTTGTGCCGAGCACTCTAATACTCGTCTTGCCATCAAGGCCCTACGTGTGCATAGGTTACCATCAGGAGCTCGAGAAGGAGGTTGACTTGGAGTTTTGCAGGTCTAGGGGGCTCGAGGTCTATAGGAGGATTATAGGTGGAGGAGCTGTGTACTTGGATGGCGACCAGCTATTCTACCAGCTTGTTGCTCACGAGGACTCTCCGAGGGTGCCCAAGACTGTTGAGGGGCTCTTCAAGTTGATGGTCCCAGCAGTAGTCGAAGCTTACAGGAGGCTTGGGGTTAAGGCGAGCTACAAGCCCATAAACGACGTGGTGGTCGAGGGGAAGAAGATATCTGGGACTGGAGCTGGCAAGCTGGGGAAGGCCGTGATGTTCGTGGGTAACATAATATTCGACTTGAACTACGAGCTCATGGCTAGGGTGCTCAGAGTACCCGATGAGAAGTTTAGGGATAAGCTCGCCAAGACCATGAAGGAGTGGGTCACAACGCTGAAGAGAGAGCTTGAGCATGTACCCAGTCTAGAGCAAGCGAAGAGGGCTGTCGTTGAGAGCTTTGAAGAGGCGCTAGGCGTCAAGTTCGAGCTCCAGCAACCATCCAAGGAGGAGCTCGAAATATGGGAGAGGGAGGTTAAGCCGAGGCACACGTCTAAGGAGTGGCTTGAGATGTTTAAGGGCAGGAGGGAGGTCATGGAGAGGTCGGTCAAGGTGGCACACGACATCAGAGTAGTTGAAGTAGCTCACAAAGCTCGAAAGCTAATAAGGGTAACCGCCAATGTCAAGGGTGATGAGCTCGTGGACCTCATAGTGACAGGCGACTTCTTCGCGATCCCCGAAGACTCAATCAGAGAACTGGAGAAGAACCTGAGAGGCGTGAAGCTAGTGCGAGGAGAACTTGAAGAGGCTGTGAGGAGCTCCTTAAGGGGGGTTCAGGTCCCAGGCTTAGAGGCGGAGGACTTCGTAGAGGCCCTCCTGAAGCTTAAGGAGGTCAAGTAGCCAGCCCGCTGAAGCCTTCAGCCACACCTTGAGGATTTGCCTAGATGTTGGGTAAAGTAATCACCAGCGACTTCGCTTAGCCTAAAGTATTAAATACTGATTCAAGGAAAATTGCTTGCGGGCTAAGGAGGGGTGTATGTTTGTCCACGGTTAAGCTTGAAGCTGCAGGTAGAAGACCTGGTAGAACCCTCTGGTCCTACAGGATTATAGGGACAGCCGCTGTAAACACCATAGCCATAAGCTTCGACATAGAGCTGCTATTTCCAGAGGCTGAGATGAAGAAGTACCGCAAGGTCACCAAGACCGCCATTAGGAGCCTGCCGCCTGAAAGCGTTGGCACAGTTGAGCTCTACGTGCAGCCTAGGCAGGGATGGGAGAAGGTTCAGGAGGTTTTCGCGCCTATAATAGACAAGTATGGCAAGAAGAAGAGCGGTCCCGAGCCAGCTAAGACAGGCATGTACATGAACTGGATGCTGACTGTGTGGGAGGTCAAGGGAAGCGACTTCAAGCCCCTCATGGATGAGCTAGGCAAGCTCTGCGACGTAGACTACATAGACATACCGGAGAAGTAAGGACAACGCTAAGAGGATCAAAACCCTTTTTCTCCCTCAATTTTGCGCAAGCTTAACACTCGCAGCTGCAAACCTTAACGCCAAGTTTTTCTTTTGAGGCGCTCAGTCTACTCGGTGTAGAGAGATTTGGTGTTAGTCAACTTCAAGCTAGTGTACTCGAAGGTTAAGGCCTATCCGAGGCTCAGCAAGTTCTTCAAGATGCTTGAAGTGGACTCTGAGGTTCAAACTCTCTTGAAGATGGCGAACGTGATGGCGGTCACGAGGCTCTTCTACAACGACCACGGCGTTGTCCATTCTAGGACCGTGGCCGGCTCAGCCCTCGAGATAATGGATATACTTGAGAGGAAGGGGGTTCAGCCCTCCATAGTTAGAGATGGAGAAGGGGACTACGAGGACTCTAGGATAGTTGTCTTGGGAGGCTCATACCTACACGACATAGGCAACTCCCTCCACAGAGATATGCATCATGTGTACGGTACATATCTAGCCGATAGGGTTCTTAGGAGAATGTTGCTGAAGCTCTATGGTGGAGATAAGCATAAGGCAACTGTACTTAAACAGGAGATACTCCACGCAATACTGTCCCACGAGGACGCCTTGACGCCCCTAACCGTGGAGGCTGGAGTTGTGAAGGTTGCTGACGGGACAGACATGGCTGAGGGCAGGGCTAGAATACCCTACAAGCTTGGTAAAAGCGACATACACAGCTTCTCGGCCCTCGCCATCAAGAGGGTTGAGGTCGAGGAGGGTGAGAGCAGGCCAGTGAAGATACTCGTGGACATGGAGAATGAGGCTGGCGTATTCCAAGTGGAGCAGGTGCTTGGAGTTAAGATCAAGGGGTCCGGCATAGCCGATATGATCGAAGTAGAGGTCCTAAGGAGAGGAGAGCTCCTAAAGGTGTGGAGGCCCTAGCCTATAAGCCCTTGAAGGGGCCTCATTGAGGTCTCCACTCCTCACACCTCAGGTTGGCCCTTCATTCATCGGCCCCACTAGACAGCTCCTCCTAAGCTTGAGATAAGCGTTGTGCTTAGAGGAGGAGCCTAAACCTTAATGCTTAAGGCGACTGCCGAGACCACTAGGGCTGCCGCCGCTGCTATGAGAACGAGCACTTGAGCTTGAGGAGGCTGAGGTATAGCTGTGGGCTTGCCTCCTACAATGAGGTCTACGCTTAAGTCGCTCAGCTCGCCTCGATAGCTCAAAGCTGTAAGCCACGGGTCACCGTAGAATAGCTGAGCTATCCTTGGGTCGAGTTGCTTGAGCTCCTCCTTGCTCAAGACCACCTCTATGGGCACCTCTCCGCCCTGAGACACGTAGGAAGCCTTGTTTAGTGGAGTTGTTTCTCTAAGCTTCTCCTTAGTTATTGCGAATACGACTATTGAGGACTCGCCTGGGATTATTGAGGATATCTTGAGCGGGTAGTAGAGGTAGCTAGTCTTAAACATGTAGAGTATGGGCTTAACGCTCCTGTACTCCTTGGTCAAGTAGACTACGTCGAGCGCGAAGTACTTGAGCCCTCTAGCTAAGTAGTCCTCCACGACATCCTCAAGCCCCTCGGGCAAGGAGGCTGAGGGGTTGATCTTGTGCATGAAGTCCCTTATCCAAGCTGAGAGCTCAGTGGCGTTGCTAGCTGTAACTACAGTTACGTCGTGCATGCCAATAGCCTCGTGAAACACCACCTCAACCCCCTCCACGCCCTTG
>QMSN01000069.1 GCA_003650865.1 Thermoprotei archaeon | reverse complement strand
TTCTTCAGATACACACGAGGAATATGCCTCTAGCTAAAGACGTAGACTTAAACAAGCTAGCAGAAATAACACATGGATTCGTAGGAGCAGACCTAGCAGCACTATGCAAAGAAGCAGCCATGAGGGCTTTGAGGAGGATACTGCCGGAGATAGACCTTGAAGCTGAGAGCATTCCAGCTGAGATACTGAATAAGATCGAGGTCAGGATGGAGGACTTCATGGATGCCCTTAAGGAGATAGAGCCGTCAGCCCTCAGGGAGGTCATGGTTGAGGTACCCAACGTGAAGTGGAGCGACATAGGTGGGCTTGAGGAGGCTAAGCAAGCTCTTAGAGAGGCTGTTGAGTGGCCTCTGAAGTATCCTGAGGTCTTCGAGAAGGCTAACGTGAACCCGCCTAAGGGTGTACTGCTCTACGGCCCACCTGGAACTGGCAAGACGCTGCTAGCTAAGGCAGTCGCCAATGAATCTGAAGCTAACTTCATAAGCGTTAAGGGCCCTGAGATATTCAGCAAGTGGGTTGGTGAGAGTGAGAGGGCGATAAGGGAGATCTTTAGGAAGGCTAGGCAAGCAGCACCATGCGTAGTGTTCTTCGACGAAATAGATGCGATAGCCCCTAGGAGGGGCAGCGGTATTGGAGATGCCCACGTCACTGAGAGAGTTATAAGCCAGCTGTTAACGGAGCTTGACGGCCTCGAGGAGCTTAGAGGTGTTGTGGTGATAGCTGCTACGAACAGGCCAGACATCATAGACCCTGCGCTTCTGAGGCCTGGTAGGTTTGATAGGCTTATCTACGTCCCGCCTCCAGACGCCAAGGCTAGGGAGGAGATATTTAAGATACACCTTAAGGGCAAGCCTCTGGCGGAGGACGTGGACGTATCGAAGCTTGTCAGCTTGTCTGAGGGGTACACGGGGGCTGACATAGCTGCTCTCTGCAACACAGCTGTCATGATAGCTGTCAGGGAGTTCCTCGCTAAGTACCCGAGCCCTGAGGACGCCAAGAAGCATGTGGATGAGCTCAAGGTGAGGATGCAGCACTTCGAGGAGGCTCTCAAGAAGGTTAAGCCGATGTCGAGGGCTGAGTACGAGCTTTACATGAAGAGCATAAGGGACTTCACAGATAAGGTCTCGACGTACTACGCCTAGCCCAGAGACCCCCTAATGATACCGGCTTTAAGCGCGTAATCCACGGCTTCTATTTTCCCTATTTTTTGCCAGAACATCTCAATCATCGCGTCGTGTTGGACCCCTTTCTCGTCCTTGTCCTTGGGGTCGAGGTTTAAGATCCTGCTCAGCTCCTCAACATCCTCGGCTATCCTCTCAAAAGCTCCTCTGCTAAGCCTTCTACACGCGACTTCTAGGTTTAAGAAGTTAAACTCGAACTTAAAATCACGCTTTAGGCAGGAGTAGTACCTCTTAGCCAGATCTTCTACGAAGCCTTCTCCCTTGATTCTCTTCAAAGCTTTAAGGGCTCTTCCAGACCCTATAATGGCTGGCGGCACGCCAAGCAGGTAGCATGCAGCTACAAACTTTATGGCTCTAGGAAGCTTCACCTCGCCTCGCGGCAACAGCTCCATGATGCTCCTGTCCCCTATGAGCTTGAGGGGCCCCATGAGAGACCTGTAGTAGCTCTCTCTGGGGATTCTATCCCTCCTCTCCGGTATCACATCAGCCACTAGGCATATGGTCGTTGACATTTCGACCATGACCTCGAAGTAACACCTCGTGAACTCCCTTATGGCGTCTACGAGGTCTCTCTCCTCCTCTTCCGTAAACACCTGAGGTCCATGGCCTGCCTCCTCCTTGACCCTCCTTATGACTCGGATAGCTGTGGCGTGAGGCAAGTCATACCTCAAGCCGCTCTGTATGGTGACTGTGTAGTACCCTCTATACTCCTTGACGAAGTCGTCGACGCTCCAGGGAGCTAGGTGTCCCCTAAAGGGCAATAACCCCACGCCTATTATTGGGCATACCTCTACGTGCTCTTCAACCCTCCACTTCTCAAGCCTTGACAGAGCTATCTTCAGCGCGAGGGCTGAGGCTAGGTGGCCGTAAGTCATGGCTGCATCCGACTTCCCTAGAAACACTCTGAAGTGGTCTTGGTACTCGCCCAGCTCCTTCAACAGAAGCCTCCTATAGCCGTCCACTATCTCGTGGCAGTGGAGCAGCTTTACCACGTCTTCGAATAGTGGTATTAAACTCATGGCGCAGCCTGATGGGAGGCCCAGCTCCTCCTGTCCCAGCTTTAGCAGCTTATTGATCCTCCGATGCGATACCAAGAGCTCTCTAGAGCTCTCAGCCATGGGGGCTATCAGGTACCTTATGCCCTGCCTCCCAGTTGCAGCATAGGAGTACTTGTTGGCTGCTACAGCAGCCCATATAACCATCATCTGCCTCTCAGCTTCCTCAAGCTTCTCTGAGGGTATCCTCGGAGTTACGAGGAAATCCACGTCTGGCTCTAGGTTTAGAGCTGAAGTCACCTTCTCTATAATCCATCTCATCTGCCCATAGGCTGTGAGCTTCCCTTCAAAGTCAACCATTTTCTCGTCGCACTCAAATCCTCCCTTATCAGCTGGTGAGAGGTCTCTTAGGGCTTCATCTATCTCCTCTTGAGATGTAAATGACCTTGAAGCTGAGTCTGGGTGCTGGGTTGCCATGGCTGTGGGCGGCTTAGCCCTCTTCATCTCCTCTTACCCCTTAAAAGCTCTTGAGCAACGTCCTTCCTCACTCTTCCTCCAGCTATAAACGCGAGTATGACCCTTAAGTCGTCGACGTTAACCACTGCCTTAGCCCCCTTCTCAACCACAGGCTTAGGTCTAAAGCCTATGCCCAACCCCACGTTCTCTATGACCACGAGATCGTTGGCTCCATCGCCGACGGCTATGCACTCCTCGAGGTCTATGCCGTGTGCTTCAGCCACTCTCCTTAAGACCTCGAGCTTAGAGCTTCCACCGGAGATTGATACCTCCACCTCTCCGTTAAGCTTTCCATTTTCAACTCCAAGCTTATTGGCGAACCAGTAGTCGAAGCCAAGCTTTTCAGCAACTCTCTTAGCTACTATGTCGAAGCCACCTGTTATGAGGACTGTTATGAAGCCCATCTCCTTGAGCGTCCTTATCATCTCATCAACTCCTCGCACTATGGGGAGCCTATCAGCGAGCTCCTCGACTGCTTTGACTGGTAATCCCTTAAGCAGCTTCACCCTCTCCCTCAAGGCGTACTCGAAGTCTATGAGTCCCTCCATAGCCTTCTTTGTAAGCTCTGCTACCTCCTTCTCGACTCCCGCTAGCTTAGCTATCTCATCTATTGCCTCAGCGTCTAGGACGGTTCCGTCCATGTCGAAGGCTATGAGCCTTTTAGTTCTAAGGAACTCCTCCTCCTTCTCCGCTGATACCCCTACGCCTATCTGTAAACCCTTTTGTTTGAGTTCCTCTACAAGCTTCTCCTGATCAAGGACTCTCGCTAAATCCACGACGAGAGTCATGACGAAGAGGCCTAAGAGTTGTGAAGCCTTAGCCCTAACTATGTTCCCATTGAACTTAGCTATAACCTCAGCTATCCCAGCGACAATCCCCGGTCTATCGTAGCCCACTACTGTGACCACGAGTCTACTCATCGATCCACCCCTTGCTCTCCACGTCGTAGACTACAGCGTTCAGCCCTAGGCTTTCAGCTTCTTTTTCAAGCTTGCTCTTCAACTGCTCGAAAGAGGTTCCTCTAGGTGGTTTGAGTAGTAGCGCTATCACGAAGACCCCCCTCATAACTGTTTGATCCAACTCCTCAATGTTAACTCCTTGATTGGCTAGGGCTCTCGTCAACTTGGCTATAAGCCCCGGCCTATCTTTACCAACGAGTACTGTTAGGATCGTCAAGTCCACCAACCTACAGAGGTGGCTTCTCGTACTTCGCTACTTCCCTGAAGTCCTCGTCGAGCTTTATTAGGCCTGCCTGGACAACCCCTATGGGGTCTTCGACCGGCGTCAAGATCTCTACGCTCCTCCTAACGTAGTCTATCTCCCTGATGAGGCCTAAGCCTAGGTATGAGAGGTCTGGCGCTAAGAGGCCTACTATGAGCCCTCTCTCCTCTCCCTTCCACGTCAAAAGGAGGTCTTCCTTCTCGTAGAGCTCGCGAGCCTTGCTTTCAATGGCGGCCTTATCCGGGATGGGCTCACTACTCACTAGGAGGAGAGAGTCTCGGCTCTCCTCTCCATAGATGAGGTGTAGAGAGAGATCCTGCCCGTACTTTGCAAGTGCCTCTCCACTGAGCCTAGCGCCTGTCGTGAATAGCGTGAACATGAACTTGACGGAGCTTAAGTTTAGCTTCCTGACCTTGGCCTTCGCGAAGTAGTTCCTATAAGTAGACTCCCTCCTCACCCTCCTATCATCCCTACTCTTGGGCTTAATTGCTGGTGAGGGTTGAACTCTAATTATCCCTATGTTGCTCTTCTCAAATGGCTTGACTAGGTGCTCTACCTCATTGCTCCTCTGTATTAAGACTACGTAGTTGGGGTGTATCATGCTTATAACGCCATACTTGAGCTCACGAGCTCCTCTACCGTTGACCCAGCCGCTCGTGTTTATTATGATGAGGTCGCAGCCAAGCCTTAACGCCTCGTCGTAGAGCTGCTTGGTGGCTGTAACAACTCTTTGAACAACTCCTGCTGGCGAGGTGGAGCCTATGAACCTTGCTGTCACAGCGCTTACCTGCTCAAGGGAGTATATGGGCTTGTCAACTACTCCGAGGCCTATCGTCGTGGGGACTGATATCTCGGTTTGCCCGGGATCCTTGTCTATGACTCCAACCCTCAACCCCTTGCTGACAGCGTAATTGACGAAGTACGTGCAGAACGTAGTCTTTCCACTGTCCACATCGCCCAGCACTATGCATGTAAACGGCTTCAGCCCTTGAGAGAGCATGCCTTCAACTGCAACTCTCCACTCAGAGGGTATCATGGTTTCAGGTAGCTTCTCAACCTTAGCTTCACTGCCCAGCCTAAGCTCCACGGTGGAGTCCTCAACGAACTCTATGGAGAGGGACTTGTACTTTGGGATGACGACTTTCTCCTTAGGCTTAACCAAGGTCCCCAGAACGTTTATGGCGCCCTCGAGAACTTGGACGCTTGCAGGTCCCTCGATCTTCATTATGGAGCCCCTCGACTCTCTTATCCTCCTCATCAACCTCGACCTCTCGTAGAGCTTATCAAAGCCTTTAGGCTAGTAGATATGTAAACTTTATCTCGCTTTAGTCGAGGCGGGGTAGAGGTTATTGGGAGCGAGAGTTTCAACGGGGCTCCATAAGCTGGATAGGGCCCTCCAAGGTGGCTTTGAAAGAGGAGAGCTAACGTTGATGTATGGAGAGCCAGGAGCTGGTAAGACAACTCTAGCGCTTCAAGTTGTGGTTAGTGGTTTGCTTCAAGGGCTGCACGTGCTCTACGTCTACACAGACGGGGTTTTCCCTTATCCCAGGCTGAAGAGGTTGAGGGGTTTTGTAGGCGCTGATGCCCCCATGAGCGTGGCTCATGTGGTCTCTTTCGACGACGTCAAGAGGATTGTGAGATCCATAGAGCTGGGCTCTTTGGGTGGCTACGACATCGTGGTCTTCGACACCTTTACGGGCCCGTACAGGTCTATCCCCATAGAGCGGAGGGATGAGGTTGTCAAGCACAACAAGGAGCTCTGCCAGCTAACTGCCATCTTAAAGTCCTGCTCTAAGGAGCTCGGCATGATCACGCTGATCACTAGCAGGCTTAGGAGCAAGTTGTTAACGGTTGAGGGATCTCTCGCCGAAGAGCCTGTTGCATCGAATGTCTTGACGTACTGGTCTGACAACGTGATCTCGATGTCGAAGATGGATC
>QMSN01000068.1 GCA_003650865.1 Thermoprotei archaeon | reverse complement strand
TCGGAGGATACTGGACTTGGAGTCTAAGGGCTACATAAGGAGAAGCGTGTCTAGGAGAGGGCAGACCATAGTCATAACGGATAGAGGCGCTGAGCTCCTGAGAGCTGTCTATGTAGTGCTTCATGACTCGATAAGTGAGGCTTTGAAGAGCGTCGTCATAACTGGAGAGGTGTTCACAGGTTTGGGTGAAGGAGCTTACTACGTGAGCCTAAACGGCTATAGAATTCAGATAAGGGAGAAGCTGGGGTTCGACCCGTATCCGGGAACCCTCAACTTGAAACTCACGGAGCCATCAGACCTATACTTCAGGGAGATGCTCAACCACAGAGTTGGGATCTTGATAAAGGGCTTTAGCGATGGTAGGAGGACCTACGGCACGGTCAAGGCCTTTAGGGCGACTGTTAGAGGAATCAATGCAGCAGTCCTCCTAATAGAGAGGACGCACTACGGCATAGACACCCTCGAGGTCATAGCGCCAGTCAACTTGAGGGAGGCCTTAGGCATAAAGGACGGCGACAGGGTCTCCGTGGAGGTTCAGATAACCTAGCTCATTGGGTAAGCTTAATAGAAGTAGCCACGCAGACTACTATGGGCACGGCGGGTAGGCCCGGGGGGCTCGGCCTCCCCTGTAACCGCAAACGGTCGATATGGCGGGGGCAGTAACCCCAGCAAGCGGCTTAGGTATCTGAGCCGCCCTCCAACCTTGAGCTGTGAGGCCTCGCCCCATGGAGGTGCCGTAGGGGATAGCTCCCCCGTAGGGGGGATGCGAATCCCCTCACCAGCCGAACCAGGTTAGGCCCGGGAGGGAGCGGCCTTAAGGCTGGGCGGTGCCGTTCATGGGTTAACGGGGCTGAGCAAGGGGTTGGAGATGGTGCTCAGAGACCCTAAGCCCATTGCTGGGGGGCCGCCGTGCCCACTAGTCCTAAGATAACTTTATAGCTTTAAAGCCCTTAGGACACCTACCTAAGAGGCTTGGAGAGTGGTTTATTGGAGCAGTGGGTGATAGGGCTATCAGTGTTCTTGGCGTGTTGGGGGCTAATAGCGGTAGCCTACAAACTCTTAAACCTCCATAGGTATGGCTTCTCGCTCAAGCCGTTTCTTTTGGTGGTTAGGTCTAAGAGGATCGCTGAGAGGCTTGAGGGGTTTGGGAAGCACTTGGCTAGGCCCTGGAGGATCTTCATGAGCGTTGGGGTGGCCTTGTCCGCTGGCCTCATGGTGTTCGCCTTCTACTTCCTCACTTCGAGCCTAATCGCTCGTCTCTCGGCCTCTACGGGGGGAGGGGTCTACGTGATCATCCCGGGGGTTACAATTGGTTGGCACGTGGTGCCCTACTTCGTCTTAGCCGCCACCATAACGATACTTATCCACGAGGCCTTCCATGCGATATCCTTCGGCAGTGAGGGGATACCGATCAAGAGCTTCGGGGTTTTCTTGGCGGCAATACTCCCTGGGGGGCTTGTTGAGGCTGACAACGAGAAGTTCTTGTCCAGCAAGCCTCTATCTAAGCTTAGGGTGTATGCTGCAGGCTCGTTCTCCAACTTCTTAGTCTTCCTGTTGGCCCTTGGCTTGATGTCGGCCACCATATCTCCAACCCCCAACGGCGTCCTCGTGTTCAACACGTTGGAGGGCTATCCAGCGCATGGCGTCATCATGAGCTGGGACGTGATAGTGGCTATCAACGGCGAGAGGGTCTATAGCCTAGCAGATCTCGACAGGATACTCGGCTCAATACCTCCTGGGACCACGATTAACGTGACGGTTCTTAGAGGCGATAATCTCCTCGTCGTCACGCTCACGACAGCTCCAAGCCCGAAGAACTCTTCGAGGTCCTTCATGGGGGTCGACATAGGGAATTACTTCCCACCTACAGTTCCATGGCTTAGTGGCGAGGTCTACTGGCACTGGTTCTCAAGTCTGTACTGGCTTAGGCTCATATCATTCAGCGTCGCGATGTTCAACATGCTCCCAATACCGCTGCTCGACGGCTCAGGCTTCGTTAGATCCATAGTTGAGGGGCTTCTCAAGGACAACAAGAAAGCCTCTAACCTCATAATCAACTTAATAGGCTCGATATCGCTCTTCCTACTACTGGTGAATATACTGATCCCAGCTTTAAGGCCGTAGGTGGTATCATTGCTATGCGTCAGGTGCGGCTCCAAGGCCGTCTACTACTCACCTCACTCAGGCCATAGGTTCTGCGCTAAGTGCTTCATTCGAAGCATAGAGCGTAGAGTCAGGTCAACCATAAACCGCTACAAGCTCCTAGAGCCCAACGACAGGATACTCGTCGCCATATCTGGAGGAAAAGATAGCCAGGTGCTCCTCACGATACTGTCTAAGATTGAGAGGAGGTTCCCTCAGGTCACCATGACGGCCTTAGCAGTTGATGAAGGGGTTCCGGGCTACAGGGACTTTGGACTGAAGAGGTGTAGAGAGCTCTGTGAGGAGCTTGGCGTTGAGCTCGTCGTGACGTCTTTTAAGGAGCTCTTCGGCTACACGCTTCCAGAAATAGTCTCACTAGCCGAGAAGAGAGGCGTTGGGCTTAAGGCCTGCACGTACTGTGGCATCTTGAGGAGGAGAGCCATAAACATCAAGGCGAAGGAGCTGGGAGCCACTAAGGTGGTTACGGGCCACAACCTCGACGATGAAGCTCAGACTGCATTGATGAATCTTCTGAGAGGCGATGCTTTGAGGCTTTTGAGGCTTGGCCCAAAGCCCATTGAGGAGTACCCCGGCTTCATACCTAGAGTTAAGCCTCTACGCTACATACCTGAGAGGGACATAACGTTTTACGCTTACTTGAAGGGCTTTCCCTTCTATGAGGTGGAGTGCCCCTATGTCAGGGCTTCGCTGAGAGATGAGCTCAGGTTCATATTGAATGACATCGAGGGGAGGCATCCTGGGACGAAGTACGCCATAGTCAGGGCTGTGGACAAGCTCTCTGCGCTGGGGGTTAAGGTGAAGGTCAAGGTGAAGAGCTGCAAGTACTGTGGTGAACCCACAACTAGAGATGTCTGTAGGGCTTGTGAGCTCCTCGAGTCGATAGGGGTTGTGGCCCATTGAAGACCACGAAGTACATGTCCTACTACGTGGGCGAGCTCCCTAAGGGATGTCTCCTCTGCATGAGGGGTGCAAAGCTCGTCTACTTCGCCACAGGCCTATGCTCTAGATCCTGCTTTTACTGTCCACTATCACTTGAGAGGAAGGGTAAAGACGTGGTCTACGCTGATGAGACCCCCGTGAGAGGCTTAGAGGACGTGATTGAGGAGGCTAAGCTCATAAGGGCTCTCGGCGTTGGAGTGACTGGCGGAGACCCCCTGCTCAAGGTGGACAGGGTTGTCGAGACCATTCGAGCGCTGAGAGAGGTCTTCGGCAAGGGGTTCCATGTGCACGTCTACACCACGACGCAGCCTTACGTAAACTCGTCCACGCTTAAGGCCTTAGGTGAAGCTGGGGTTGACGAGCTTCGGCTACACCCAAAACTTGATGTCCACGACGAGCTTAGACAGGTGGAGGAGGCTGTTGACCTAGGCTTAAACGTTGGGCTTGAGCTGCCTGCTATACCGGGCTTTGAGGCTAAGCTCATGGAAGCCGTTGAGAGGGCTTGTAGGCTGGGCGCATCGTTCGTGACCATAAACGAACTCGAGATGACGGAGTCCAACGCAGCCCTAATGCAGATGCTAGGTTTCAGGCTCAAGAAGGGCTCACCTTCAGCTGTTGAGGGGAGCTGGGAGGTGGCTATGGCGTTGCTAAAGCTATGCGAGGATCTTGGGCTCAACGCGCACTTCTGCCCAGCTTACATAAAGGACTCCGTCCAGTTTAGGAATAGGCTGAGGAGAAAGGCTAAGTCGATAGCTCTACCCCACGAGGTGATTACGAGAGACCCTCTCCTCGTAAAGGGTGTTGTAGAACCTCCTCCCGGGCGAAGCCTCCACGACGCGTACAACTATCTCCGCAGCCTCCTGCCACAAGAGTTCATATACGTGAATGAAGATAGGAACAGAGTTGAGTGCCACCATAAAGCCCTCTTAAGGGTAGCTCAAAAGCTGAAGAGAATGGGCTTTAAGCTCAGCATAGTGGGTGAGATGCCCACGAGCTTTAGGGAGCAGGTCTTAGTTAAGCTTGTTTAAGCATATTCTGAGATGATGGAAGTGAGGGGTTAGCTCGATACAACAATTTACGAGAAGGAGCCGCCTAGCCTGAAGGGCCCCTCCTTCGATGGAAGGCTCGTCTAAAGTTGAGAAGCTGAATTTGTTAAATGCCTACTTCTCTCTCAGATTTCTCCCTAGCCCTAATGATTCTCTCCGCAACTCTTGATGGTAGCGTTACATCCTCCTTCCTCAAGTGCGTGGGACCTAGCACTACCAGCCCCTTACCATCGACTATGTCTATCTCGTACATCCTCTTGTCGTGAGGTGTCCAGCGCATCTTCTCTATCATTATGAATCGCCTTAAGACGCCTCCCGCGACGCTCCTCCTAAACCTTATTATGCCGTCAGCCACGTGCTCCACGCCAAACCCGAAGGCCTCAGACGTTGTTATCGCGTACTGGCTGGTCATGAGTATCGTCAAGTCCCACTGGGTCAAAACCCTCTTGATGAAGTAGCTGTGCCTCCTAGCCATGGCTGGAGCGTCAAGCCAGAAGGCTGATAGGGAGTCCACGACGAGCCTAGTTGGCCCATACCCAAGGTACTTCTTGGCCTCGATGACCTTCTCAACCAGCTCCTCAGGGTTTAGAGCTGTTAAGGTCCATGGGCTCCTCTCGCTCCTCATGAGGGCGTCTATTATGACGAGCCTCCTCTCCTCTTCCCCCCTCCTGAAGTCGAATCCAAACTGGGAAGCCTGAACTATTATGGAGCTCCTGCTCTCCTCAGTCGTTATGAATATTCCCTTCTCCCCCCTCTTAAGCCCCTCAGCTATGAAGTGTATGCAGAAGACAGTCTTCCCTGTTCCTGGCTCGCCAGTAACGGCGACGGCGAACCCTCTAGGAATGCCTCCAGCCAGCATCTCATCTATCTTCGGGATGCCCGTTGAGACCCTCTCAACCCTTATAGGGTTTGACATAATCCTCCTAACAGTAATACTGTAAGGCTTTTAATTAACGTTTTAGCGTGGATGTGAGGCAAATTTATTAACGCTTAAAGCGGAGAGAGGTTACTGGTGGGACGTTGATACTGAGGATAGCGGCCCTAATGACCGCTTTGACTGCTCTCTTTGCAGTAATAGGCTTTGCAGTCGGCTGGTTCCTGGGAGATCCTCTCCTCTACACGATTATAGCAGTTGCCTTGGCCGCTGTCTTCAACGTCGCCGCCTACCTCTACTCAGACAAGTTCGTGTTGGCGGCCACGGGAGCTAAGCTTGTGAGCCCTAGTGAGGCTCCTAAGCTCCACGCTATAGTAGATAGAGTTGCTAGAAACGCTGGAATACCGAAGCCAAGGGTGGCTATAATAAACAAGTCCGTGCCCAACGCCTTCGCTACAGGGAGAGGCCCTAGCAGAGCTGTTGTGGCTGTGACTAGGGGGCTCCTAAACAACTTCACGGAGAATGAGATTGAGGCTGTCATAGGCCACGAGATAGCTCACATAAAGCACAGGGATACCTTCATAATGACCTTGGCGGCTACCATAGCTGGAGCCATAGGCTACCTAGCCTTTATAGGCAGGTTTGCCTTCTTCTTCGGAGCTAGGGATAGAGATTCCGGCGCCTCACTCCTACTGCTCTTAGCCTTGATACTAGCACCCATAGCCGCGCTCTTCGTACAGCTCGCTATATCCAGGGCCAATGAGTATAGGGCGGATGAGGGCTCAGCTTACATAACTAAGAAGCCTCTATCCCTCGCCAAGGCCCTCTCGAAGATAGAGATGATGGTTAGGAGGAGGCC
>QMSN01000067.1 GCA_003650865.1 Thermoprotei archaeon | reverse complement strand
GAGGCCATTAGGAGGAGGGGCTGCAAGGTGTACTACGGCTCGCTAGATGAGAGGCCTGATGGCACAATAGTCACAGCAGGGTCGAGAGTGGCTGAGATAGTGGCTTCAGCTCCCACAATACCTGAAGCGAGCGAGATAGCTGAGAGCTGCATACCATACGTGAAGCTCCTAGACGGCTGGGGTCTATTTCACAGGAGCGATATAGGGTCTGAGGTCCTCTTGGAGAAGAGGATTGAACAAGCTCAGCTGATAAGGGAGATATACCACTATAGGCTTAGCAGAGGCCTCATAGGGAGATCCATAGACTGGATACCGGGGAGGGGCAAGATAGAGTACGAGTTCTAGAGGGTGGACTTCGCTTAACCTCAACTCCTTTTATGCGCTTGGCTTAAGTGCTTAATCAGGAGATACTGTAGGCGATCTGTGCAGGGGTATGCTCATGGACTTGAGGGAGATACTGAAGAGGCTCTCTGAGGGCTCCTTGACTATTGATGAAGCTGAGCGTATGATTAAGCTTCTATCTCTCGAAGTGATCGACGGCATGGTTAGGCTTGACTTGGGGAGAGAGCAGCGTCGAGGCTTCCCTGAAATCATACTTGCTGAGCATAAGGAGGACGAAGCGCTTAAGATGTCGATTAGGAGAATTGTTGAGCTCTCGGGGAGAGCCATAGTCTCTAGGCTTGAGAGGAGTCAGCTGCCGATCTTAGAGGAGTTTAGGAGAGAGGGCTTTGAGGTTAAGCTGTCTAGGAGTTCCAGGCTCGCCATAGTTAAGAGGAGAGGCCTCGAACCCCCTAGGTCTACTGGTCGAGTGGGAATAGTTACGGGTGGGACAGCTGACATACCGCTGGCTGAGGAGGTTGAGATGATAGTTGAGGAGCTGGGCTTCTCGACGACAGCTATCTACGACGTGGGCGTCTCAGGGCTCCATAGAGCTATCGAGGCCGCTAAGAGGCTCTTGGAGGACGACGTAGACGTTGTAGTCGCCGTAGCTGGAATGGAGGGAGCTCTGCCATCGGTCATAGCATCCCTCATAGACGTCCCAGTGATAGGGTTGCCAGCCTCCAAGGGCTATGGAGTTGGCGGTAGAGGGATTTCAGCCCTCCTCTCCATGTTGCAGTCGTGCTCGCTAGGCTTGACGGTCGTAAACGTGGACAACAGTGTTGGAGCAGCTGTTGCAGCAGCCCTCATAGCTCGTAGAGTGGCTAGGTTTAAAGATGAGCTTGCAGCTCGAGGCCCTCAAGCCTAACGCTATCGGTTCAGCTCTGAACTAGGGCTGCATGAGACTAAGCTCTTAAGCTTAGCCAACGCTATATCTATGTCTGGTGGTACACGTGGAGTTTAGGAGGGAGATAGGTACACCGCTGTTTGAGGGCTCAACTAAGATCCTGTTGTTGGGTGCTGGAGAGCTCGGCAAGGAGGTAGCTATCGAGGCTCAAAGGCTTGGGGTTGAGGTTGTAACGGTCGACCGCTACGACAAGCCGCCTGCAAGCCACGTAGCTCACAGGCACTACACCGTTAACATGCTCGACGGCAGGGCCCTGAAGGCGATAGTGAGGAGGGAGAGGCCTGACGCCGTCATACCAGAGATCGAGGCCATAAACACCGATGCTCTCCTAGAGCTTGAGGAGGAGGGCTACTTCATAGTTCCAAATGCAAGGGCTGTTAAGGTCACCATGGACAGGGTTCTGCTCAGGAAGCTTGCAGCTGAAGAGGCTGGTGTACAGACCTCCAAGTACATGTTCGCCGAGAACCTCGATGAGCTTAAGGACTGCTGTGAGAAGATAGGCTACCCATGTCTGGTCAAGGCTCAGATGAGTAGTGGAGGGCTGGGCTCAACTGTTGTAGAGGATAGGAGTATGGTGAAGCTGGCCTACGAGAGGGCTTTGAAGGAGGCTAGGGGCTTCAGTAAGCAATTGATAGTTGAGCAGCTCGTAGACTTCGACGTGGAGGTTACGGTGCTGACACTCGCCCACCTAGACCTAAACGGTGAGGTCGTTGTTACGCCGTTGGAGCCAATAGGCCACGTGAGGTCTACAGGGCACTACCACGTCAGCTGGCAGCCGCTATTCGACTTAGATCCAACTACGGGCACTACTAGGTCTGTGTTTGAGGGTTATGGAGGGCCCATGCACCTAATGGAGGACCCCCCTCACGGGAGGCTTAGGTGGAGGTCTAAGTGGAATGGCAAGAGGATAGACCTCGATCGAGCTCTAGCAGTCAAGGAGATGCTCGCCGATACAGCTAGGAGAGTAGTCTCTAAGCTTCTTGAGAGCAGGGAGGGGCTGAGGGGCTTGGGGATTTTTGGATGCGAGATATTCGTGAAGCTAGGTGATGAAGACAAGCCCCAAGTGTTCTTCAATGAGGTTTCACCTAGACCTCACGACACGGGTATGGTGACCCTAGTCACCCAAGACCAGTCTGAGATGGCGCTTCACGTTAGGGCTGTTCTGGGGCTTCCAATACCTGAAGTCAAGGTGTTGACGTGTGGCGCTTGCCACGTGATCTTAGCTAAGGTTGATGGAGCCTGGGCTCCTCGCTACGGTGGTGTATCTGAAGCTCTCAAGATACCCGGTGTACAGTTGAGGCTCTTCGGGAAACCCGTTACATACGTCGATAGGAGAATGGGGATAGCGCTGGCGATAGCTGATTCAACTAATGAGGCTAGGTCTAAAGCCATGAGGGCTGCGCACGTAGTGGAAGGTGCGATAAACTATGGCTGAGCCTCTGGTATCAGTCGTAGCTGGGAGCAAGTCGGACGAGAAGATAGTTGAGCAAGTGACGTCAGTGTTGAGCGAGCTCGGCGTGAGCCATGAGGTCAAGTACCTGTCGGCTCACAGAAACCACTACGAGCTTGAGCAGTACGTTAAGAACTGCAACGCCAAGGTATTCATAGCCATAGCTGGCCTAGCAGCTCACCTACCGGGCTTCATAGCCTCTCTGACCAATAAGCCTGTCATAGGAGTCCCCGTGAGCGGGAAGCTCATGGGGCTAGACGCCCTGCTATCCATGGTGCAGATGCCTAGAGGATTCCCCGTGGCAACCGTGGGTGTAGATATGGGCTACAATGCAGCTATACTAGCAGCTCAAATACTGTCGTTAGGCGACTTAGAGCTCGCCTCAAGGCTTGATAAGTGGAGGGCTGAGAAGTTTGGGTGGAGGGTGGAGTTACAGTAAAGCTGGAGTGGACTTGGACAGGGTTAAGAGAGCCCATAAGCTGATAGAGGAGCTCATAGAGTCTACCTACAATTTTCGGAGGGGCCTCTTCGGTGAGGTCTTGAAGGGAGCTGGCCACTACGCAGCCCTCATAGATATAGGTGGAGGTAGGGCTCTAGCCCTACACGCCGACGGCGTTGGAACTAAGGTCTTGATAGCCCAGCTCATGGACAAGTATGACACCGTAGGCATAGACTGCGTAGCTATGAATGTAAACGACTTAATATGTGTAGGTGCTGAGCCCATAGCCCTCATAGACTACTTGGCTCTTGAGAGGAGCGATGAGGAGCTCGTGGCTGAGGTCGTCAAGGGGCTGAGGAGGGGGGCTGAAATGGCTGGAATAGCGATTATAGGCGGTGAGACCGCTGTGATGCCTGACGTCATCAAGGGAGCCGTGGAGGGCAAGGGCTTCGACTTAGCTGGCTTGAGCATAGGCGTCGTCGAGACCAGTAAGGTCATAACTGGAGGGAGCATAAAGGCTGGAGACTTAGTGGTGGGCGTTAGGAGCTCGGGGATACACAGCAACGGCTTAACCCTAGCTAGGAGGGTGCTCTTGGAGCACGCTAAGCTAACTGTCAACAGCTACGTGGAGGAGCTCAAGTGCACTGTCGGTGAGGAGCTCCTCAAGCCAACGCTCATATACGTCAAGCCAGTCCTAGAGCTCCTTAAGAAAGGCGTTGAGATCCACGGTTTAGCTCACATTACGGGAGGCTCCTTCACAAAGCTCATGAGGTTACCGCCTAGAGGGCTTGGCTTCAAGCTGGACTCGTTGCCCAAGCCCCACCCCATATTCAAGGTCATCCAGAGGCTTGGAGGTGTATCAAGCTGGGAGATGTACAGGACATTCAATATGGGGGTTGGCTTCTGCATAATAGCTCCTGAGCAGAGCGTAGATGAGGTCTTAAGGGTGTTCAGGAGCTTCGGATTTGAGTGTCAAGTTATCGGCTCGGTCATAGATAGGCCTAGAGTTGAAGTGGTGGTTGAAGGCGAGGTGCTCGTCTACAGCTAGCTCACAAACTAGATTAACCCAGCTAGAGAGGCTGCGAGCAGTAGCAGTAGGACTCCTGTCACGTCGCCTATTGAAGTTATTACTGGTATCGTCGTGTTGTCGGGGTCCCACCCGTACTTGTAAGTTATGAATGCTACCACTATCCCCACAACTAGGGTGACTAGCGCGAGTGAGATTCCTGAGAGCAAGGTGACTTCAAGCACCTTTAGTGGAGCTATGTTGGCGAAGCCAGCCATGTAGGACACAGCTGAGGCTAGGAAGGTTAGGTAGAAGGAGGATGCCACGGCTATTAGCAGTATCGCCGCGGCGTTCCTCCCTAGGTACGGGTTCCTCTCGAGCTTAGGCCTGACAAGGCCTAAGTGTAGAGCTGTGGCTACCTTCGAGCCTATCATGCACCCCAGATTGCCCGCCATGGTCGATATGCCGGGGACTAGGACTATGAGGACGGGGACTGCTAGTAGAGCCTCGAGCTTAGCGTTGAGCATGGCTCCAGCGAAGCTGCTAACAATCACTGAGATCGTCGTCGAGAGGGCTCCTTGCTTTACTATGGTCTTGGCCTTGTAGAACGTCATGTCACAACCCCACGCTCAGCAGTACGAGTGACGCGAGGAATAAGCATGGAATGCTGACTAGGTCTCCTAGAGTCGTGACGTAGGGGCCCATCACTATGTCTGGGTCGAGCCCCTTCTGGTACGCCTTTATGGCGAAGACTATGGTTATGACCATTAAGATCACGTTAGACATGACACCAGCTATAAGCGCTAGGAGGAATAGGGTTAGTAAGCCGGCTGACTTAAAGCCGAAGATCACGCACATGAAGTGTGCCAGTAGCCCCACCACAGCTGACTCCAGCACGTTTAGAGCGAAGGAGCCCATTACGTTCTGGCTCAGCTCCTTAGACATCTTGAGCTTAGGCTCTATTATGCCCATGTGAAGTCCCGAGCCAAGCCTAGACGCTAGGGTTCCACCTATGTTCCCCCTCATCTCTAGGAACGCTGGCACCATGATCAGCATGCCCGGCAACTCTTCTAGCGACCCCCTCATGAAGGCCAGTCCCAGCCCTGCAAATACATCTATGGTTAGCGAGACCAACTGAGCTGTAAGTCCCTGTAGCAGCGTCTTCTTGAACATCTCCACCGCCTTATGGAGCGACGTTAATCTTATCTCTAGCTTGGAAGTATTTATCTATACTCAGCTCTACTCTAACTGGAGGCTTCGATCTGGGTTGGAGGAGCCTAAATCTGTTAGAGAGCTCCTGGTTGAGATAAAGAACATATCTGAGAAGATAGTTGACTTGGCCTTTTCATCGTTCCTCTTCAACCTCGAAGACGTCGCTCACGAGGTCTTAAGGCTTGAGGAGCACATAGACGACCTCCTATACCAGCTCTACGTTAGGCTGCTTATGGCCTCCGAGACAGCTGACGACGCTGAGAAGCTCGCCCCTATACTCGTCATAGCCTCGGCCATGGATAGCATAGTTGACGCTGCAGGCGACTTAGCGGCCATCTTCCTGAAGGGCTTTAAGCTACACCCAGTGGTCTACGAGTCCCTCAAGGAGGTTGAGGAGATAGTGGTGCCAGTCAGGATTAAGCAGGGCTCTAAGCTGGCTGGCAAGAAGATCTCCGACATAAGTGAGGAGCTAGGCGTCGTCGCCACTCCATTAATAGTCTGCCGAGGCAAGAGGAGGTTGATAAACCCTCCAGAGGACTTCGT
>QMSN01000066.1 GCA_003650865.1 Thermoprotei archaeon | reverse complement strand
GGTCTTGCCAGACCCGTTAGGCCCCATAAGCCCTATAAACTCTCCTCCCCTAAGCTCTAAGCTTACATTGCTCAGAACCCTTCGAGCACCATAACTGAAGGATACACCTAAAACTTTCAGCGTTACCGAGCACTCCTCTTGTCGGCTGGGCATTTCATCCAACTCTCACACCAATGGGTATATGAAGCTTGCTACGATGCCCTAACCAAGTAACTGAGCATTGAGGGGCTCGAGTAGCGGAAACCTTCAACTCAGCGCTTACAAGCCTCGTTAAAACCTGAAAGCTTATATTTTGAGCTTAAGCTGTTGATGTCTAACTGGAGATGGAGGTTTATGGGGAGCTACAGGATAGCCGTCATTAGAGGGGATGGCATAGGGCCTGAAGTCGTCGACGCAACAATTGACGTTCTGCAGGAGCTTCAGGATGTCGTGAGAGGCTTGAAGCTCACCTTCGACTTCGTTGATGCTGGGGACCTATGCCTCAAGGTTAGGGGCACGCCCTTACCCGAGGATACCATCTCAGCCATTAAGAAGGCTCATGCAGCCATTAAGGGGCCTGTAGGTGAAACAGCTGCTGACGTAATAGTCAAGCTCAGGCAGATGCTGGACCTCTACGCCAACATCAGGCCCTTCAAGTCATACCCAGGAGTTCCATCGATCAAGGGGAACGTGGACTTCGTGATAGTTAGGGAGAACACGGAGGGGCTCTACAAGAGATATGAGTTCACGCTTGATGGAGGGGCCACAGCGGTAGCTCTACGAGTAATAACGAGGAGAGGCTGTGAGAGAATAGCTAGGAAGGCCTTTGAGTACGCCTCTAAGAGGCCTAAGAAGCTCGTTACTGCAGTCCACAAGTCTAACGTGCTGAGCGTGACTTGCGGCTTATTCGCAGCTGTCTGCAGAGAGGTGTCTAAGGAGTATCCAGACGTGAAGTACGAGGAGATGTACGTGGATGCATGCGCCTACAACATGGTTGTGAGGCCTGAGAGGTTCGACGTCATAGTCACCACGAACCTCTTCGGCGACATACTGTCCGACGAAGCAGCTGCTGTAGCTGGAAGCCTGGGCATAGCTCCAGCAGCCAACGTAGGCGACAAGCACGCCATCTTCGAGCCTGTCCACGGCTCAGCACCAGACATAGCTGGTAAGGGGGTAGCCAATCCCTGTGCCACTATGCTATCAGCTAAGATGATGCTGGAGTGGCTAGGCGAGGCTAGAGCAGCTAAGCTCCTCGAGAATGCAATAGCAAAAACGCTTAGAGACAAGAGGTTTCTAACTCCAGACCTCGGCGGCAACGCCTCAACTAAGGAGTTCACTAGAGCCGTCAAAAAAGCCCTGAGAAACAGCGCTTAACTGCAGGCTTGCCGCCATGTTCAGTTCAGTATCCTCTTCTTGACTATGTCCACTATCTCCATGAACTCCCTGTCGCTTAGAGGGGATCTCCGCTCCTCACTTATCGATTTCACCAAGTCCACTATCCTACTTACCTCCTCCTCAGTGGCCTCTATGCCTAGCTCAGCTAGCTTAGCCTTTATGGCGTGCTTCCCTGAGAGCTTGCCTATCACTATCCTCCTAGTCTGTCCAACCATCTCTGGTGGGTAGGGCTCGTAGCATATTGGGTTCTCAAGTATGGCGTGCTGGTGTATGCCGCTAGCGTGAGCAAATGCGTTTGCCCCAACGACAGGCTTGTGTGGCGGTATCACAACGCCAGTTATCCTCTCAACTTCTTTGCAGAGCCTATAGAGCTTCTCAGTCTTGAAGTTCCCGAGCCCATAGAGGTTCTTGAGCGCAACTATAACCTCCTCAGTAGCTGCTAAGCCACACCTCTCCCCTATCCCCAGGACGGATGTCGATAGAACCTCTGCTCCAGCCTCGACAGCGGCGAGCGTATTGGCGAGCGCGAGGCCATGGTCGTTGTGGCAGTGAACCTCAATGGGCACCTTCTTCTTGAGGGACTCCCTAACCTTCTTCACCAGGAACTTCATGGCTATTGGGTGTATGCAACCTAAGGTGTCGACGATCCTAACTCTATCACAGCCAGCCTCGACTATCCCGTTGAAGACCTTGACTAAAAAGCTGAAGTCAGTCCTCGTGGAGTCCTCAGCGCTAAACGTTATGTATAGACCTCTGCTCTTAGCGTACTCCACCAACTCGACAGCCCTATTGTAGTACTCGTCCCTACTCATCTTCAGCTTGTACTTCAGGTGTATGTCTGACGGGGGGAACGATATGACTAGGCCGTAAGCTCCAACATCAGCCACGGCGTCTATGTCGGACTTGACAGCCCTGCCAAAGCCGAACACCTTGGCGTTTAGCCCCGCGTCAATTATCATCTTCAAAGCTTCCCTCTCACCCTTAGATGCAGCTGGGAAGCCAGCCTCAATTTGCTGTATGCCAACTTCGTCGAGGAGCTTAGCTATCTCAAGCTTATTCTCAGGTCTATATATCACGCCAGCAGCCTGCTCACCCTCTCTGAGAGTCGTGTCGTGTATTATCACGTCCTTGGGGAGCTCCATGAGCTCCCTGACTTCAGCTACGAAGTTATAGTAGCTCACAGCCATCTCCTTGTACTCCATAAGCCCCATAGGCCCACCTAACCTCAAGGAATTATGTTGAAGAGAGCTCAAAGCCTACTTAAAAAGGTTTCTCAAGCTCTAAAGGAGCTCCCTACAATCTCCAGCTTTCACCTCCAAGTTTAGGCTTCAAATCCTAGGAGGCTCAAGTGAAGTAATTAAGGAATCCTTAAACTAGTTATAGGAGGAGGCTGAGGGCGTATAGGACTAGGAGGGCGGGCACGTAGAGGGATAGGCTAAGCTTCTTAAAGGTCTTGACGGACTCGTTCATCAAGGCCTCTATGTTCCTATGTCCGGTCTCACCTAGCACGTGAGCTCTAACCTTAACTGTTAAGTACAGCACCTCAGCTTCGCAGAGCTTTGAGCAAGCCTCTTCAACAGCCCTCTTAACTATGGAGAGGAAGTGCTCGACATCGATCCTCTCACCAAGTATGTAGTAGCCCCTCTCAGCAGTTACACCTCGAACGTGCACTAGTGAGTGATTGTCAGTTGTGAAGAGCTCGCAGTCCTCAAAGCCCATGGACACAACCTCGCTCCTCAAGCGCTCCCTAAAGCTCCTATCGGAGTTATTTGCATCCACAACTACGTAGCAGTACTTGAGACCACCGCGCTCTAAGACGAGGACACCGACACCTGCACTGCCAATTCCATGCGCCTCACTGTACTCACCTAGCTCAACCCTGCTGAGCCCGACCTTGACCGGCTCGTTCAAGCTAGCCTTGAGCGCTAAGTCGACGGCCTCCAGCACTCCCTTTTCAACCTCATCGAGGTCTAGCTTAACCTCATCCTGGTAGGAGTTATGAGCATTTATGAGTATAGGCTTCAGCCCAAACTTAGAGCTTATAGACCTCTCAACCCTAGCCTTGAAGTGCTCAGGCACGTCCTCTATCCCGGAATCCCCACCTGAAAGGAAGACCCAAGGTCTTCCACCTATCAGCTGGCAGCCTATCGATAAACCAGCTGCTTCAACTCTGACCAAAGGGCTCGAGATGCTCGATGCAGCTCTTAACCTCCCAGAGCTCCACATGCTCTTGAGGCTAGTAGCAACCTCGCTGAGGAACTTCTCGTAGTCTCTTGAGCTCGTTATGTCTGAGGCGTGAGTTACGAAGCCGTGGAGGACGAGGGCCTTACTGCCAGTTGCTGACTCCAACAGCTTGACCATGTCTGGAGGTAGGTTGCTGCTACCAATGTTTTTGAGGGGTCCTGGGTGCACTTGAGGTACAGCTATTACTCCCTTCACCGAGCCGTCAGGTCCAAGAGCAATGGCTAAGTCGCATGAGACCTCTGAGTCAACCCCCACGTGGTTGAAGACTTGCTCTAAGCCCTCCTTAGCTCCGGTAAACCAGTTTATGACGTAAGCCCTAAAGACTCTCTTAGCGCTTATGCCAACGAGCTTCTCGCCAAGCTTGTCTATAGCTCTAGATATCGCGTATGCCGCTAAGCCCATTAAGGCGAAGGATGCCACCACCATTGGGGCTGTTGAGGCTACATCTAAAACCCCCAAGAGGACTAACGACAGCACTGCGAGAACAGGCCATAGCGACGAGGTTAGAACTACGTTAAGCACCTTCCTCCCAGTCATATACCTGTATATGAGAGCATTGAAGGAGGAGGCAAATGCAACACCAATGACAGACATCTCGCCGCCCGTCAGGGGTAGCCCTAAGAGCTTTAAGATTAATCCGAGGAGTGTTGAAGCAGCAATGAAGCAGAGCAGGACACATGTGGCTGTAAAGCTCCTCCTAAACACCATTACCTGCTCCTTCTGAAGAGCGGACTGAAGGGCTGAAGACGCTACTGCCGGGAGCCATAGGCCTAGGAGCCCCACGATGATGAGCTTGGATGGCGTGAGAGTGGAGTCCACGAAGAGGATCATGGCGGAAGACGCCATGGATGAGGCTAAGCCTAGTAGAGCTATGAGGGTTGTCTTAGACCAACCAGCTGCTAAGGCACCTGCCCTAGACCCCGACCTCCTCGTGATCCACCACCCATTGTAAACGCTTAGCTTTAACGTTTAGAGAGGGCACTAATCAAGTTTACCAGCCCTTATAGATGGCACCACGTCTAGGTTGTCCTCGAGCTCTAGGAGCAAGCTGTTCAGCTTGTATATAGCTACAACCAAGACGCTACAGGTTGACTTGAAGCCCACGTCCGAGAGCGTCACTAGTATTGGCACTATAATGGGCTTCGCGCCCACCTTAAGCCCCAGGGCTTCTGAGAGGACGGAGGCTAGGTTGAGGCATCTGTCGAGGTGCTTAGCCGCTGCATCCCTCACCTTAGACGCCAAGCCCCTCCTCAAGCTCCAGTGCTTGCAGTCTATGCAGAGCACTAAGGAGCCTCTAACGCCCACGACGTCTATCTCAAATCTCCTACCCTCAGCCTTGAACCTCAAGGGTGCCTTCACTTTAAAGCTGTGGAACATGAGGGCCTCAACGCAGAGCTTCTCGAAGTCCCTCCAGCTAAGCCACCTAGAGGCCTCCTCGATGTCTGAGCCTCTCTTGACGGCTTCAATCGCCAGCTGAACAGCCCTTAAAACTCTAACCTCTTCGCCCTCAATCCTTATGAGTCCCTCGACCTCCAGCTCCTCCAGCTCACCTCGAGATACTCCTAGGGCTTCGAGCTCGTTAATCCTCAACGCACCTGAAAGCAGGAGGGCTGGCACATTCCTCTTCAACTTTAACCCCGCTACTCAAGCCCTTCAAGCTCCCTCTTAGCCATCCTCCTAAGCTCGTCCAGGTCCTCATCCCTACCCTTAACCACTAGGGCGTCGCCAGCGTGAAGCTTCACGTCCTCGCTTGGATGCAGTATCCAGCGTCCCTCCCTCCTAATGGCTATGACCGTGACCGGGGGGCCTTCAGCCCCTAGATCCGACAGGCTCTTGCCGTCGAGGCTTGAGCCCTCCTCCACGTTGACCCTACCTATAGCCTCCTCAGCCTCGCTCATGGCCACACTGAATATCTCGTGGGGCTCATCCCCCCTAAGCACAGGCTGAACCATCTTTCTAGCTGCGTCAGCGAGGGCTTCAGCTGCAAGCCCCACCCTAAGAGTTCCTAAGAACTCAGCTGGCTTCTCACTCTGCTTAGCGAGCTCTAACACGGCCATCTCGTACTTGCTGTGAAGCTCGTCGACGTACTCCTCAAGCCTCTCGACTTCTTCAGCAAGCTCTCTGCTATTGGTGAGTAAAGCTGTATACGCCAAGTCAACCATGAACTCAGCTATGTTCTTAAGCTCTATCAGCATGTCCCTTATGCTCGACAGGAAGTCCCTCGAGGCCAAGCTAGCCACCACCCTCCTTGAGCTCCTCCATGTCTTCCCTCGTGGCCCTGACGATTATGGTGTCCCCGGGCTCAATAACGAAGTCCTCTGGAGGGTTTATCAACCTCCTCTTGCCTCGGCAGACTATTAATGGAGTGGCGACGACGCCTAGCTCCTCACTTATGTCGGAGATCTTCTTGCCAGCCAGCTTAGAGCCCTGC
>QMSN01000065.1 GCA_003650865.1 Thermoprotei archaeon | reverse complement strand
TGATGGAGTGAGGCAGGTAACTCGCTTTATCATGGAGCTTACACCTAAGGCTGTAGCAGGCCTCGACTTCACGATACTGTGGGAGGACGCTTGGAGTAGTCCCTCTACTACTCGTGGTCCTGGCGACTGGAGGGCTTGGATAGACCACGTGGTTAGGGTTACATGGCTTAAGGATGGACGCATAAGAGTCGGGGTTTACAGGTGTAGTGGGGGTTTCTTACATGTCTTCTATATAGGTGATGAGTTCATTTACTACAAGCCTCATGGAGATACTTGGGGCGATACGGGCTATGGCTTAACAGATGCTGTGTCACCAGGTTTAGAGGGTAGGTACGCTTTTATTGAAGGTACTCACTTCTTCTCGTTCTACGAGATAGGGTATGATGATGGTAATTGGACTTCACCCAATGGCTATGTCGTTAAGATATGGTACGCTCAACCGTGAGTTATCGGCAAGCACTTCACTTCCATAGTTGTGTTTAGATATAGTTCTTGATATGATTTTACATTTAACCTAATTAATGAGAATAAAGAACGGCATTTTGTGGAGTAGGATGTGAGTGCAATTGCTTAGGATGCTGCTAAATGGTTATGGTATAGTCGTTGAGTATGTTGAGGTCTGGGTTTGAAGTTATGGATGTCATGCTTGCCTCCTTGATCGCTTAAGTCCTTGCACATGGTACATTAAAGTTAAAATGCCTCTTACCGCTAAGTAGTAGTGAAAGATGTATGGCTTTATTGCTCAACTCGTTGTCCAATGAGTTTTCTAGGCGTGTTCGATTTAGCTCAGCTGGTAGACGTGGTATTGAGCCGTTAATAGCTGTGGTTATACTGACCTCGATCGCGATAACTCTCGCTGTAGCTATCT
Organism: Thermoprotei archaeon; assembly: GCA_003650865.1. GTDB lineage: Archaea > Thermoproteota > Methanomethylicia > Nezhaarchaeales > WYZ-LMO8 > QMSN01. Next base: position 5,186 of record QMSN01000065.1, on the reverse strand, counting down.
CGCTATGGTTCCTCGGGGTTGTTGGACAGAGTGGCTATGGAACTAGGTACGTGAGGGTCGTTATCTACGGCGACTTGAGGGTTCGTGACAACAACCTCTGGTTTTTAGTTAAGAATGAGGGAGGAGACCCCGTCTTTGTGGATGACGTGGTCTTAGACGGTAAGCATAGAGTGATACCGATACTGGTTAAGGATGAAGTTACTGGAGAGGACACATTGGAGTTCGACGAAAACGGCTGTCCATCAGGCTTTACCTTAAAGCCGGGTAGGAGGTACATGGTCTACGGCGTAACCGACTTCACGTTGAAGCCAGCCACCGACCACCAGCTTAAGATACACGTGGCTACTGGCCACGAGTTCTATAAGGTTTTGAGGGCTCAATATAGGGTGCCGGTAGCATCAATATCCCTCACGCCCTCCTTCAGCATTGACGACTTGGATTCCTTGAGCTCTTGGAGCTATGGAGTTAATGGAGTTGCAACTATAGAGGTGAGTAGTGCTCCTACAGCTCCTCCAAGTCCATCAGCAGCATCTACAGCATCAGCTCTACACATGGCTGTGACCTCTCCAGCTGCGAGCAACGTAAGCGCTTGGGCTTGGAGGGCAGTCAACATAAGCACTAGTGAATTGGTTACGTGCAACATCAAGGTCGAGTCCTTCTCAAGCGACTCCATAATAGGCCTCCACTTAGGCGTAGACACAGATCTAGATGGAGATGTAGACAAAGAATACCTGTACTACTGGTCTAACTCCTCAGTAACTCCTGGAGATCTTCCATGGCCTTCACACATCTACTTCGATGATGTCGCTAGCATAACTGGAGCTTTTAGAGTAGGCTTACTGGGTGCCTTGCCTCAAGGACCTAGTGGTTGGTGCATCTTTGCAGCTAATTGGAGCAAGGACTTCTCAATTACCAACGGCTTCATAGTTAAGCTGGGGGGTAGCGTGATTAGAGGTTCATGCGATGTATACTGGGACGCTGTAGGTAGCTTAGATACTCACGGTGGCTTAACAGCAGTTTGGGATGCTGGCAACCCAGATAACTTAAACGTCTACTGGTTTGTTGGTGGTGGCAGCGCTAGGCTCTACGTTACAGCGACTAATGAGTCCTCTCATGGGCCGGGTGTTAGGGTTTTGAGGAAGTTCAACCCCATGAGCTTCGAGGATGGCTTCGTGGTTAGAGCTCAAGTTAGAGGTGTTAAGCTGACCAGTGGAGCGCTGCTTCTATGCTCTTCAAGCCTGGGGAACGCCATGGCTATAGACGTTCAGTCCCGAGCTTGGGGAGGAGCAATGGCTGGCTGGGACTCCTCAGACCCTGGGTGGAGCTGGGAGCAGGAGCAGCTGTACTCAGCTACAAGTGAAGGCCAGCTCTACAACTTGGAAATACACGTCTCACGAACCCCCTACCGAGTCGCCTTCTTCCTCTACGACGAGGAGTGGAGCTTGCTAGGCTACAAGATAGTTGAGGGCTCAGAGCTGGAGTACTCGTATAGCCAACTAGGCTTCTTCGGCTTTCAGGGGTGGACGAGCAACAACGGCCCTCTCTTCGACTACTTCTTCAGCTCAGTAACGCTAACCGACATGTAAGCCTGCTAGGCTACAAGATAGTTGAGGTCAGAGTTGAATGGCTTAAGGAAGCTTGAGAGTGGCGAAGCATATCCTGCCACCCTTAGTCTTCACGCCAACCCTAACAATCTGGTCATGATTAAACCCAGTGGGGTTTTTACCTGTGCAATTGAAGTCTGGACCTGGCACGACAACCGCTATGGATGCTTTCTCACCGCTAAGTAGGGGATAGCCCTCATAGGGGAATGTAACCCACCCCTCCTTAGCGCTCACGAAGTAGAAGCCCTCTTTTACCCCCTTAACAGCGCCTATAGGCTTGTCGTTTATCACCACATCAGTTATAGTGACATCTACGCTACCCTTGTTCTCAACAACTAAATATATGATCCACGTGTTGTTCCCCAGGAAATCCCCTATGGAGACGTAATCATCATACCACATAGAGTAAGCGGACTTAAACTCGACAATCTCAACTCTTGAAACATCACTCCAAACACCTAAAACCCAAAGACCAACACTTAAGGCAAGCCCTATAGCGAGGGACAACAAACATAACGCAGCGACTAAGACAGATGCTCCTTTTGACATTATTTCACACGCTCTATGCTTAACACCAATTTACTCACTTATTAAGCTAGTAGGTTGAGACGTGTGCTCAGAAAAGCTGTAGCTCTTCATTCTTCCACAACGTATTTTATCAGGTATAGGTGGGTTACAGGATATACCACGAGCTTCGTCAATATCTCGTCGTAATCAGGAGGTGTGCCGCCCGGCCACCATTGAGGTCTAGCCAAGCTAACCATTAAGAACCAACCATCACCACCATTAACCCTCAAGCCATATATTATTGGGTCAAAGTAATCAGATGCAGAGGCTTCGGGATCTACATCTCTATAGTACACGACAACATCATCCGTCACATTACTCGAGCCCGCGAGCGACGACACGTCCATGGTAGCCCATCCGTAAGTTGTACCGTATAACGTAACTCCAAATACAGTCTCTATCTCGTCGACTAGAGGCGTCTTGCCGATCTTATGGTTGTGCGCATCATTACCATCAAAGCTCCAGCCAGTAGCCCACTTAGCACCTTCACGGTGAACACTTTCACCTCTTGCTCCACCATATTCAGGATCTAGGTTGGACCAAGGATTTATGTAATTGTATCCCCAATCATCAGTCCAGTTAGGATAACCGTAAGCTCTTGCATACCTCTTATTCGCTGTCCCCCAGAAGGGGTAGCCTGCTGGGTGTACCCATATCCACTTGTGTGACACAGCGTTGTTTATGGCTTGATGCCAATCCTTAACCGCACTTTCCACAGCGTTTTCTGTCACGTTTTCAGATGGGTAGTTTATGTAGTTGTCTAGGTAGCTCTTCGGTATAGGTAGTGGCTCGCTGTGCACGTTTATCACTATTAGCGGGCCTTCAGGTGGATTTTCAATTAAATCCTTTAGTTCACTCATCTTGCTTACCTCGATGACGTCGTAGTATTGCTTTAAGGTGTCAACCAAAGTGCTTGGGTCTCTGTACCATGCTGGGTACCGCTCAAATATGGGGTCTTCACCATTTACAGGATCTCCTGAACCTACTTCATCATCCTCCGTTATGTATATGACGTAGGCCTTAATGACGTTTGATGAGACGCGAATTATCGACGCTGAAGTCTCGTTCTTCTCTCCTTGAATCTCGAAGTCTGCTATTATGATGTATTCACCGGGAGTTAAGTCTGCTCTGAAGTACTCAAGCAGACTTGATGGAGCCCATGAGCCTCCGGGCTTTATGGTTATCGGCTTGTCGTTAAGCGAGGTTCCATTAAGCCAGCTGTCTACCACCTTGACTGGTGACACTAAGTTATCCTCAGAGTATATCGCTATACTCCGTATGATTATGGGCTTAGTCCACCTATTATCTACGTTTAGCCTCACTAGTATTATCCTCTGCTCAGGGTTAGAGGGGGACTTCAACCCCGTATTGATCGAGCTTATCTCAACGTCTATGGGGGCTAAGAAGGCCTTAAGTGGTCTAGCGTACTCGAGGCCCATTGTCGTGTGTATTCTGACTTCGTGCTCAGTTCCAGGCTTCATGTCCACGTCGCTTACACACCATATCTCAACGCTCTCCCCAGGCTCTATGTACACCGTATACCTATTGCCCTCATATATGTCGAGCCTGCTCTCACCTGTGCTTAAGCTATAGGCCCTTAGGATGTAGGCGTGGTGCTTGCCGTCGACCACTACGTCGTCTATTATGACCCTCTCCCCACCATGGTTCTTGACTATAACCCAGAACTCGTCGCCTCTAACGTTGATGTCCCCGTATATCCCAAGCATGATGGGCCTAGTGCCGTAACCCGTAGACCCTATAACTCCAAGCATCCAGAGGGAAACAGCTACAGCTATCGTTATGCCGACAGCTGTTACAATGACAGCAGCTATTAGGGGCTCAATAGCCCTCCTCCTAAACCTCTTATAAATTCCCTCGCGGATGCTCTTGATGGAGAGCACCCTCATAGGGCAAACCACATCCTGCAATAACTGCAATATTATTGCACTGTAAGACTTTAATTAGTTTTTACGCCTTTGGCGTTAATGAGACTAGTGGGATAACGATAGTTCAGGCTGGGTCGTAGTGTTCAGCTGGGATGCTCTTCACAGGAGTGATCCATGGGCTTCTCGAAGTGGTAGTGCTGGCGCAACAAATTGGCAGCTTGGAATGCTGATGTAAATCCAGGTGGGCCACCACACATTAGGGTTGAGATAGATGAGCATGCAAAGCTAGCAATACTAACAGGGCTCTACGTCTTCGTGCATGAATATGGAGGGATGTAGGGCAAAAACATTAATCCACTTTTCTAAGAACTTAGACATTAAGTATATCTCGGTGTTTTCAAATACATTATGAGGGGCTCGTAGTGGCTTCTACAAGGCTTAAGAGGGGGATTGAGCCTCTAATAGCTGCTGTCATTGTAACAGCCGTCGGCATAGCCATAGCCGTATCCATGTGGATGCTGGGCGTCATAGGCCAAACAGGTTATGGAACTAGGCCCGTGGAGCTGAACGTCTACGGTGGGATGGAGGCTATGGGCTCTGAGGAGGCTGGTCAATTCAAGATACTCGTGAAGAACCTTGGCGGTGATCCCATACGCATAGATGACATAATAGTTGATGGCAAGTGCAGTGCGATGGTTTTCTCAGCTAAGACCGTTAATGGAGAGAATAGGATGGAGAAGGCCGATGACAGCGTCTTGGTATACATAGGCCCGGGGGAGTCGGTCTACATTTGGGCTGTGACTGAAGGCTTGGAGCTCAAGCCGGGTTCTCATCACGAGATAAAGCTCCATACAGTCACTGGGCAGGAGTTCTACTCTGCTGTTGCGGTCAGTTACGTGAGCATGGAGGTTTCATGTCAGAAAGCCTACAACTTGGGAGTTATGAGGGGCGATGGCAAGTATGCTGGTGTGCTTAAGGCTAACGTTAGGAACACCATGGGCGAGGCCTTCACCAATGGCATGATAGAGCTCTACGTGTGGGGCGAGCCAACCCCCATATATCAAGCCTCGTTGAAACCCGAGTTCCAGACACTAAATGCTGGAGAGGAGAAGACCATAATAGCCTACTT
>QMSN01000064.1 GCA_003650865.1 Thermoprotei archaeon | reverse complement strand
GAGCCCTAGTTGCGCTGCCCAGCTACTCTATGCTTATGTTCTCCTCCGGGAAGCCCATGCCCACCAGCATTTCCTTAGCCTTATGCCTGTGGTCTCCCTGAAGCTCTATCTTGCCGTTCTTAGCAGTTCCTCCACAAGCACAGGCGGCCTTGAGCTTACCAGCTATGCTCTTCAAGTCGCAGCTCTTCTCGTCGATGCCCTCGATCACCGTGACATCTCTACCCCACTTACGCCTCTCTAGGTATATCCTGATGATCTGTTGTTCGCGCCCTATCGCTTCGCAGACGCATAGATCCTTAGGCAACCCACATATGGGACACGTTTCACTCATTAGCTCCCATCAGCTCCTTTATCAAAGAAGATTAGATGGGTTTATAAAGGTTATTCCGCACTCAACTGTTGCTAGCCAAATTGGAGGCTGGTGCAACCCATGGTCCAGTACAAGTGCATGAGGTGTGGAAACACCTTTACAGCTGAAGAGATGATCAAGACGCTAGGCGTCAGATGTCCTTACTGTGATGCTAGGATAATGTTCAAGATGCCCCCACTAATAGTGAGAAGGGTTAAGGCCAGGTAGGCTGGCTCAGCAAGCGACTACTAAGCAATTACTAAGCTAGCTAAGCCAAGCTAGGCATGCCAAGTCTAGAAGTATCTTTGACGCACATGCGCAGGCACAACCGTTATCGTAGGGTGGACACACCTCTACCACGTCGAACCCAGCTATTTTGAGGCCTCTCAAAGCCCACACGTGCTCTAAAAGCTCAGCTAGCGTGAAGCCTAGGGGCTCAGGGTTTGAGACTCCTGGTGCGTAGGCTGGGTCGAGTACGTCGACGTCAACGCTTACGTATATCGAGCCCTTCATTGAGCTAATAGCATCCCTAAACGCCTTGAGCCCCCTCTCCCTATACTCCTTCATTGATATGAAGGTCAAGCCCAGCCTCTTAGCCTCCCTAAGTTCATCCTTGCACACAGCTCTAACACCAACCACGACAACCTTACTGGGGTCAAAGGACTCGCACAACCTCTTAAGCCACGTGGCGTGGCTAAGCCTCTGGCCACATGGATACTCGTCCCTGAAGTCCATGTGGGCGTCAAAGACCACTAAGCCGTCCGCCCTACAGCTCTTAAACGCGCTCAACGTCAAGGTGTGCTCTCCCCCTACTGTGGTCACCACCTTCTCCATGGACTTGAGCTCCTCCACGACATCTCCAAGCCTCTTAAGGGTCTTGGCAGTATCTCCATGGACGACGACTAGGTCACCAGCGTCAGCTATGGGTATCTCTGAAACCTCTAAGTCGAGCTCCCAGCAGTAGCCCTCTAAGCCGCAGGTGTACCTCCTAATGGCTGACGGCGCATACCTAGAGCCAACCCTGAAGCTCGAGGTGGAGTCGTAGGGGAAACCCACGACTACTATCTTCGAGTCTTCAACGCGCCTACTGGACTCAAAGAAGGATTCAGGGGGTTTAACAGTGAAGAGCTCCAGCACACTGGGAGTCATAGCTCAGCCACCTGCACCTAAGGTTTTTAAGTGGAGAGGGCTTTTAGGGGTTCGGCTTTAGGTGCCCGGTTATGGCTGTAGGCGGTAAGGCAACGAAGAGGAGCAGGTATGGCTCAACAATTGAGGACCAGGTCAAGAGGACTCTTGAGGCGACTAAGATAGTTGCTGAGGCTGGGCTGAGGCTACACCTCATAGATGCCGAGTGGAGGATTAACGATGTCCCTCCAAGCGAACTCGAAAACCTCTTGAACTCCTTCCCAACCGTTAGGACAATAGTGACCGTAGCAGCTAGGCGTAGAGACGCTGAGCAAATTCTCAAGCTCTACATACCCCTAATAGAGGAGGCTGGCAACGCAGGTCTCTGCATAGTGCCCGGCAACAACATCTACCTAGACGACGACGAGAGAGGCTTAAACCCCTACAAGTCGGTTAAGAAGATTCTAGACCAAGCCTATAGGAGGGTTTCTAGGATACTCCTAGGCGTTGAGGGGCTTGAGGGAAGGCTAGACGAGATAGTCAAAACGTACCCAGAGGTCAAGCTGTTCTTCCTCTACGACGAAGAAAAGCTCGGAGACCTACAGCTCTACAGCAGTAGAGGTGTACAGTGCGGTGTCTACGTGCCATACGCCATAGACCTACCTGAGCTCGACGTGGTGAAGTCCCTCCTCGACTACGCCCTTAGGAGAAGGTGGTTTAGAGATGAGGCTAGTCGAGTGCTCGAAACCCTAGACCCCTCGAGGATCGAGCTGAGCCGCTTACCCCCCGACGCCATGAGCGTCCTCGCCAAGGGGGTCTCTAGGCTCTGCGTTTACGGAACTCTAAGTGAAGTGCTCGAGAAACTTAGGAAAATAAGGAGTTGTGGAGCCTCATTTATAGTGGGATTGCCGCTGCGCGACACACCAGAGCAGGTACACGCCTTTAGCAGCTGCTTGAAGTCGATGTAGCCCTAGAACATGTATGGTAGCCTACGAGCCTCCTCTTTCTTCTCAGGCCTCTCGAAGAGTATCTTCGGCAGCTTCCCCTCCTCCATGAGCTTCGACATGAGCTCTACGAACTCGCTCGTGTGCTTTATGTCGAACTCCATGAGCTCATACATAATCGAGTAGAGCTTCTTCTGAACCTCCTCAGCCATCTCCTTGGGCATGAGTCCTATGACCATTGGGTTCTGGAGCCAGCTGTCGAAGCCCCTAATAGTCCTAGCTATGTGGTAACAGGCATTCCTGGAGGCTAATACGAGCATTAGCCTATCAGCTGACTCTAAGTCCTTCTCGGCCTCCTTAGCTCCCTCAAGAGCCTTCTTCTGGCTCTCAACCCAATCCGTCAAGCTCTTAAGGAATGCGCGATCAGGCTGGTACATCAATTTACAACCCTCAAAGAGGAGTTACAGAGCTTACTTTTATCCTTGTCCCTTTTTTCCCAGCGCCTGAGGCTCTACTTGAAGCTTCATGTGGCTGCGTAGGGATTATAAAGACAAAAATAAATTTAAGTAAGGGGTAAGCGTTAGAAAGGGGCTTAAGGTATGGTTGACGTCCCCTTTGTGTCTACACCGGAGCACGTCGCTCGAAGAATGCTTCAACTAGCTGGAGTTAAGCCTGGTGACGTAGTCTACGACTTAGGGGCTGGTGACGGAAGGATCATAATAATGGCGGCCAAGGAGTTCGGGGCCAAAGCTGTGGGTATTGAGATTAGGAAGGACCTCTACGAGCAGATAATGAGGAGGGTTAAGGTCGACGGCTTGGAGGATAGGGTTAAGGTCATAAACGGGGACTTCTTCGCCATCGACGTGAGCGAGGCCAGCGTGGTGACGCTATACCTCTTGACTAGTGTGAACGAGAAGTTGAAGCCGAAGCTCGAGAAGGAGCTTAAGGAGGGAGCTAGAGTTGTCTCCCACGACTTCGAAGTTCCAGGCTGGAAGCCTGTGCTAGTAGAGAGCGTTAAGGACTACTGGTGCGACCACAAGATATACGTCTACGAGATAGGAGTAAGCACGCCCAAGAAGGGTTAGGCCTCAGCTAGTAGCTCAGGTAGGTTCTTCAAGCTCTCAATTACGAAGTCAGGCCTAAGCCTCCTTGGAAGTGAGCCTAAATCCTTGGTTGAAGTGACCCCTGTCAGTACGAGCACTGTCGTGCACTTAAGCCTCTTCCCCATCTTCACGTCAGTCTCGACTCTATCGCCCACGACAACCACCTCACTCGGCTTAACCTTTAGCCTACGCATAGCCTCCCTCAAGGCTATCTTGGAGGGCTTGCCGACGACTATTGGCTTAACGCCTGACGCCACCTCTATAGCCTTGACTATTGAGCCAGCTCCAGGTAGAACGTCGTGCTCCACTGGCACCGTGGCGTCGGTGTTAGTCGCCACAAACCTAGCTCCACGCCTAACCTCGCGTGAAGCATCTCTAAGCTTAGCGTAGTTGAAGTCGAAGTCCAGTCCAGCTACGACTACGTCGGCGTTTGAGGTGACTCTTATGTGGCCAAACTCCTCCAGAACCTCCTCTAGAGCCCTACTGCCGACGACCATTACCCTAGAGGGCCCCCACGCCTCCTTGATGTAGGAGGCTGCTATCACCCCAGAGGTTAAAATGTCTTTGGGCGAGGCCTCAACCCCCATGGATCTAAGCTTGGAGGCGTAGTCTTCAGGCTTCTTAGTTGCGTTATTGGTCATGAAGAGTACCTTAACCCCCATGCGCCTCAGCACGCTGATGGCTTCAGCTACGCCTTCGAGAGGTCTATCACCTACATAGACGCAACCATCTAGGTCAGCTATAACGGCCCTAATAGTCAAAGGCTCTACACCTTTAAAGACTCATCAAGCCACTTTAAGTATCCCTCGTAGCCAGCTATTATGGGGATTGCTATGACCTCTGGCACTTCGTAGGAGTGCATCGACTTAACAGCCTCTACCAGTCTTGGCAGTACGTCAACTCTAGACTTCACCACAGCAAGAGCTTCTTCACACTCCTCAAACTTCCCTTCAAATATGAATAGCGACTTAACCCTCTCAATCACGTTGACGCATGCAGCCAATCCCTCCTCAACGAGCCTCTTAGAGACCTTCTCAGCCTCCTCTTTTGAGGGGAATGTTATCAGGACTACGACGTGGCAGCCGAGCATGCTCAACCACCGAGCTTTACTCAGCACTCCAGCTTATAGCTTAAGCCCCAGCTACTTTGAGAAGTCCTCAGCAATGAAGTCTATAACTCTAAGGATGACTAAGAGACCTAGGAAATCTTTATAAACAATCTTTTAGCTTTTCCCCTCACCACCGCTAAGGTGCGAGGATATGAAGGTTGTGCTCGCGTACTCAGGTGGGCTCGACACATCTGTGGCCATTAAGTGGCTTCAGGAGAAGTACGGCGCAGAGGTCATAACAGTAACTCTAGACGTGGGCCAGATGGAGGACTTAAAGAGCATAGAGGAGAAGGCTAAGATGCTTGGCGTAGCTAAGCACTACTCGATTAACGCCGTTGAGGAGTTTGCTGAGAGGTACGTGGCTAAGGCCATTAAGGCCAACGCCCTCTACGAGGGCAAGTACCCTCTACACAGCGCCTTATCTAGGCCCTTGATAGCTGAGAAGCTCGTTGAGGTCGCTTTGAAGGAGGGGGCTGACGCCGTAGCTCACGGCTGCACAGGTAGGGGGAACGACCAAGTGAGAATTGAGGTCACAGTAAAAGCCCTTGCACCCCACCTAAAGATCATAGCTCCAGTTAGAGAGTGGGAGCTTAGCAGAGACATGGAGGTGGCATACGCCAAGGAGAGAGGTATACCAGTGCCAGTTAAGGACAAGCCCTACAGCATAGACCAGAACTTGTGGGGTAGATCCATAGAGTGCGGGCCTCTCGACGACCCCTACGCCGAGCCCCCTGAAGACGCGTTTGAATGGACCGTAAACCCCTCTCAAGCCCCCGATAAACCCCTATACTTAACCTTGACGTTTAGGGGCGGGCTACCCGTAGCGCTAAACGGCGTTGAGATGAGCCTTAAGGACCTAGTTATTGAGCTCAATAAGCTAGCTGGTCAGCACGGTGTTGGCCGTATAGACCACATCGAGGATAGAGTCGTGGGTATTAAGAGCAGGGAGGTCTACGAGGCTCCAGCAGCAGTGTGCATCGTAGAGGCCCATAAGGACCTGGAAAAGATGACTCTCACTAAGCACGAGCTGAGCTTCAAGTCTATGGTCGATGAGGTCTGGACCAAGCTCGCCTACGAGGGTTTGTGGTGCGATCCCTTAAGGGAGGACTTAGAGGCGTTTATAGATAAGACTCAGGTTAGGGTTGAGGGAGAGGTCAAGCTTAAGTTGTACAGGGGTTGGCTCACCGTTGTTGGGAGGAGATCCTCTAAGTCCCTCTATGACCTTGACTTGGCGACTTACGAGGCTTGGGGTAAGTTCGACCAGAAGCTTGCTAAGGGCTTCATAGAGCTCTGGGGTTTACAATCCTACTTAGCTAGGGGTAAGAGGTGATGTCCTCTGAGCATGATGTGGGGGGCTAGGGTTAAAGCCCCTAGTCTAGAGGCTCTTAGGTACACATCCTCCATAGCATTTGACGATAGGATAGCTCTAGATGTTGTTAGGGTGAACTTGGCTCACCTCCTCATGCTCTTTAAGCAGGGGATCATAGGCTTAGAGGATGCCCAGAGGATCTACAGGTCTCTTAGGAGAATGCTGAAAGG
>QMSN01000063.1 GCA_003650865.1 Thermoprotei archaeon | reverse complement strand
TAGGCTGAGAAAGGAGTAATGTTATATTTAAGCAATTCGTCCTTAGGCTAGCTGAGCTTAGAGCAGAGCGAAAGCTTAAACAACCCACCTAAGCCTTTAGATTGGAGTCCACTCAAGTGAAGGTGTATATGCATGTACAAGTTCGCTAGAGAGCAATACGTGTACCAGATAGGCAAGATCAAGATTGGAGGGCAGCCAGGCGAGAACCCCACGGTTCTAGCTGGCACCATATTTTACGGAGGCCACAAGATAGTCAGCGATCCCCACCAAGGGGTCTTCGACAAGGAGAGGGCTGAAGCCCTCATAAAGAAGCAGGACGAGATGTCCGATATAACCGGTAATCCATGCATGGTGCAGGTGTTCTCTGAGAGCGTCGAGGCGATGAAGAGGTACCTAGACTTCGTGGCGTCGGTCACAGACTCGCCAATACTCATAGACTCCACGGAGCCCAAGGTCAGGGTTGAGGGTGCGCGATACGCTAAAGAGGTAGGGCTACTTGATAGGGCTGTCTATAACTCGATAAACGCCTCCATGACTGAGGAGGAGCTCAATGCCCTACTAGAGCTCAAAGTGCCTAACAGCATAGTGCTAGCGTTCAACCCAACGGACCCCTCAATTAAGGGTAAAGTAGCCGTCTTAACTACTGGCGCAGGCATAGTCAGCAAGGGGCTACTTGAAATAGCCAACGACTGTGAAGTGAAGGCAATACTCATAGATGTAGCAGCCACAGCGCTAGGTGCTGGCGCTGGAGCTGCGTTAGCCTCAACCTACGTGATAAAGTCGAAGTTCGGCTACCCAGCTGGGAGCGGCATACACAACGTTGTCTCCTCCTGGCCGTGGCTCAGAAGGCTTAGGAAGGAGCTTCCAAATGGGAGAGAGCTCTTCAGGTACTGCGACATAGCGAGCAATGCCCTCCAGATACTCGTAGGAGGAAACTTCGTGCTCTACGGACCCATAGAGAACGCAGAGCACGTGTTCCCAGTGGCGGCCATGACCGATTCCCTCATAACCGACATGGCGTGCCTCGAGCTGGGCATCTCCATAGGAGATGAGCATCCATATAAGAGGTTAGTGGGCAAGTAGCCTACTAGAGGAACCAGTAATGCCATTAAGCTTTCTAAGGAGGTCTAAGCTGAGCAAGTATAAGCCTAGAATTGCTCGGAGCACGTACGTCGACATAGTAAAGGTAATGATGCCTCAAGGGAGAGGCCCTCAAGCAACCCCACCCCCTCTTTTTATAGTAGCCTCCGTGGAGCTCGGAAACACTACGACTAAGTGCGTCATAACGGCGACGGACCTGAGAAGCGGCAAGATACACCTGATACACAAGGCTGTCAGGCTCACTAGAGACATAAGGGAGCCGTTACCCGGAGAGCAGATAATGGGTAGGACTCTGTGGGGTAAGGGGCTTAGCGAAGCAGCTGTAGCTGAGTTCGTTAGAGACGTCTTGCTGAGCTCCTTTAGGGGGGCTAGGCTCGACAAGGATAAAGACCTGCACTTCGTCGTGAGGTCTACAGGTGTAAGCGCCAGCTTCGGCACGCCTGAGGAGGTTGGAGCAGTCATAAGGGCTTTAGCTAAGGGTTGCCTAGCCGCTGGTGTTAGTCCCTCGAAGATGGTTGCACCTCTCTCAAAGAGCAGCGTGCCAGCTCCTCTAAGGGAGTACTCGAAGCTAGACAAGGTCTTCTTCGACGGAGCTGTGGCAGGGTGCCTTCCACCTAGGAGCCGAGGCGAGATCATGGCTAACGAGATGGAGGCCGAGCTCTCGACGGCGGGCATTAAGGTTGGGGCTAAGTGGACTGATGTAGACTGCAGAAACCCCATGGTCAGCTTCGACTTCGGGACTACGTTTAAGGGGAGGGTGGTCAATGATGAGCTTCCATACGCCAAGACTGTTGGGAGCATATGCGGGCTCTCAGGAGCGATATGCGACGCACTAGTCCAAGGGACTAGTGTCACTGCCTCAGCTTTAGAGTTCACGGAGAAGGTTAAGGCTAAGAGGGTCGACGATCCAGACGTGGAGGAGCTTGCCTACGAGATCCACAAGTTCATAAGGGTTGAGAAGGCCCCTGTGAGCGCCACGAGGATAGGCACCATACCAGTAAACGCTAAGTCAGCTTACGAGAACGGAGTTGCCTTAATAGGCTGCGATGTCGGTGAGAACGGCAGCGACCTCCCCAAGCTCAGGTCTATAGGGCTAGAGATACACAAGGAGTACGGCGCTGGAGTCCTAGCTGCAGTCCTAGACCACGTTTCAGCCCTAATAGTCAAGAGGGTCATGGAGCTCCTCATGAGGGAGGGCCTTGTAAACGAGAAGTTCACCATAGGGGTTACTGGGAGAGCTGGAATAACAGGCTTTAAGCCCCACCTCATACTTAAACACGTGGAGGAGTTGGGGCTATACAAGGGTAGGGTGGACGATAAGGTCGTCTTCGTCGAGGATGGGTTGGCGTTAGGAGCAAATGTAATGGCTAGGTGCATGCACTCCTTAGGCACACCCCACAACCCACTAGGCGGCAATAGAGGAATGCCCTGCATCCTAAACTTGAGGATCAATGCTCAGAGGGCGATGAAGATCCATGCCCAGAGGCTCTAGTTCCAATAACTCCAATAAGGGCTTGAGCATAATCGATAGAGGTAGGGAGATCCTAGACGCCATAAGGGAGATGTGTAGGGTAAACGGCTACTTCACAGTTAAGGACTTAGCCTCGGCATTAAACAAGCCTAGGTCAACGGTGTCAGACTGGATTAAGAGGTTCCTGAAGACTGGGGTCATAGAAGAGGTTGAGCCAGCAAGAGGGAGGAGCCCAGCTAAGTACATACATAAGCAGGAAAGCGGGATCCTCATATCCCCTTGCAAGAGGATATTCATGACCGTAGACCTAAAGGCCGGGTTGGCTGAGATGTACCACGAATGCATAAGCGTTGGGGCAATGGACTACTGCGCTAAGGAGTACGCTAGGAGCGGGGGGTCGATAGTTAGAGCCTGCATAGAGGGACCCGTGCTTAGACTTAGAATGCTACTGTCACTCCAGAGGGAGGTTAGAGTTGGGAAGCCGCCTCTACCAGCCATAGGGGTTATAGGGCTCGACCTAGGTGATGGAGAGGCTGACCTCATAGTCAAGGCTTTTGGCGGGCCTGCCTACTCCATAGTCAAGGCTATGAAGTACGCTAGAGGAGTTCTGGGAATAACGTGGAGTAAGCGGGGTGATCACTTCTACGGCAGGATAAGGATGAAGGTCTACGAGCACCTATCGATAGGCGTAGACGACACCGACAGAGAGGGTGACGGAGCCACTTGGGCCCTCGCCATAGAGCTCATGAGGGAGCTCAAGAGCAGGATCGGAGACGTAGAGCCAATAGCCCACAAGGTGGTTCAGCTATACCCCTACATAGAGGAGAAGACTGGTGGCAACTACGCCAGCCTTGTGGAGATAGCCGTCCCAGTACACGCTAAAGAGAGGGTTTTAGAGGAGGCCTATGACATCGTTGCTGCGAGGACTAAATCCGAGAACACCTCCATAGCCTTCATGTGGGGGCTTGAGGTACCGGAGCAAGTTAAGAAGGTGCTTCAAGCAGCTAAGAAGACTAGGATATCGACCTTAAGCGCCTTAAACGCAGTCAAGGAACTCAAGAACGTAATAGTCAAGGAGGTCACGGGGACTAGAGGCTGCATAGGGGCACTAGCCGCCTTAGCATGTTCAGACCCCATGGTTTTAGGCCTAGCTTGACGTTAGCCGAGGGAGCTCCATGAGGCGCGGAGACCTCATAGCTGGTAGAGCTGAGAAGGTCTTGATGATGTCTGGCAAGCAGGTCACACCGCTAGTAGTGGATAGGGGCTCTGGATGCTGGGTGTACGACGTTGATGGGAGGAGGTACTTGGACTTCTGCTCAAGCATAGCTGTAGCCCTAGTAGGGCACTGCCACCCAGAAGTTACTGAGGCAATTAAGAGGCAGTGCGACAAGCTTCTACACTACACGCTTGCGAGCTTCATACACGAGTCAGCTGTAAGCCTAGCTGAGAAGCTCCTAGAGCTGACGGGCAAGGCGGACGGCAAGGTGTTCTTCACGAACAGCGGTACTGAGGCAATAGAGGGGGCCATCAAGGTGTCAAGAGGGTTCTTCAAGGGGTCTAGACCTTGGATCCTGGGGTTTGTAGGGAGCTTCCACGGTAGGAGCTTGGGCTCCCTATCCATCACGTCGAGCAAAAGCGTTCAGAGAAGGTGGTTCTCGCCTCTACTGCCATGCGTTGAGCATACTCCCTACCCCTACTGCTACAGGTGTCCATTCAAGCTTAGCTTAGACGCATGCGACCTACACTGCGCCTCATACCTAGAGGATTACGTGTTCAATAGGCTTGTAGACCCCTCAGAGGTGTGCTGCCTAGTCTTCGAGCCTATACAAGGCGAGGGAGGGTGCATAGTCCCTCCACCAGGGTTCTGGGAGAGGGTTGAGAGGATATGTAGGAGCCACGGAATCCTCATGGTCGCCGACGAGGTTCAGACGGGGCTGGGCAGGACAGGGATGTGGTTTGCTTACGAGCACTGGAGGATAAAGCCTCACGTGGTGTGTCTATCCAAGGGCTTGGCGTCAGGGCTACCCCTAGGAGCCATAGTTGGCGATGGAGACGTCATGAGCCTACCTCGTGGAAGCCACGCCTCAACGCTAGGCGGAAATCCTGTGTGCTGCTCATCAGCTCTAGCAACGATAAACGTGATAGAGAAGAATAACCTGCTCGAGAACGCCTCGAGGATTGGAGGGTACATAACCAAGAGGCTTAGAGAGCTTAAGGAGAAAGTCGATATCATGGGGGATGTAAGAGGGCTTGGGCTCCTCATAGGAGTCGAGCTAGTAGATGATAAGGGTAGGGCGAACCATAGGGCTCTAGAAATCGCTTTGAGGGAGGGTGTGAAGAGGGGGTTGCTCTTAAGCGGATCTGGCACGTCGACTATAAGGATAACTCCTCCGCTATCGATAACTCTTGAGGAGGCTGAAGAGGGGCTATCGATACTTGAAGAAGTCCTAATGGAAGTTGAAAAATTAGTTTGAGTTGGGTTGCGCTGAAGGCTATATCACGTGGAGCAGGAACTTCAATATCAGCATTATCATAGAGCCCGTCAGAAAGCCGTAGAGGAAGCCTATGTGGCCTCCGATTCTCAAGCCCTCTTTCTGGGCGACTTCGCCTAGAACGAACTCAACCCTCTCATCAATAGCGTCTAGCTTAGCGTGTATCTGCGCTATCTCCGCTGGAGCCATGACTACTGGAACCTTAACCTCAAGCTCCTCCTTAGACGCCACTTAACACCACCTACACGGCGAGCAGTATTATGGTCAGTAGGGCTATGGATAGTATAACCCCTATCATGAAGCCCTTGACGAAGCCTGAGTAGAAGCCAGCTGCAAACCTGTTCTTCTCTCCTATCATCTGCACCCTAGTCTTTATGTCGTTGATCCTAGCCTCTATCAGCGCCACTTCAGGCGTGTAGACCTCCTTAGGTCTCTTAGACACCTACACCACCTCCAAGCAGTATCATGAATGCCAATATGCCTAAGAACAGGGATGCTAGAGCTGCTCCAGCCACTATGCCCCAAACCCTCGTCGAGGCAACGGCCGTTGAAAGCCTCCTATCTCTGCCTATCAGCTGAACCCTGTACTTTATGTCCTCAATGACCGATGATAGAGTTGATATCGATGGTAGAATCGAGGGAGCTAGAGGCACTCTTAGAGCTTCAACCTCCTCGACGGCCTTCTTCTCAAGCTCAAGTATGAAGGGAGGCTCTGGATAAGCGCCCGGATCTTGAGCTACCAGCTCCTCAACCTTCGCCCTTATCTTCGATATATCCTCCACGCCTATCATGTCTATGAACTGCACCTGCTTCTGAAACCTCTCAACAGCCTCAGGAGTCAAGTGCTCCACGAACGGTATGGCTCCAGGAGCACTGTTGATCCTCTTGCTATCAGGGTCTATGCCGTTTTGGTGTAGAGATCTGAAGCTGGCGCCAGTCACGTGGCCTGTGACCTCAATGCCGCAGATTATGAGGAACCTTATGTTGGGGTTCGATATTATGTTCACCACTATCTTCTCAAGCCCTATGTTCTCGGTCTTGCAGGGACCAGCTATGGCGACGCCAGGTATCTTAGCTAGGTCTGAGTATATCCCCTCAGACGCCAACGTGCATATTGCTACGCAGCCCTTGGGGTCCCCTACCACGTAGTCGCCAGTCGCTATAGGCCATCCAGGTGCAGG
>QMSN01000062.1 GCA_003650865.1 Thermoprotei archaeon | reverse complement strand
GCCTGTATGCCTAACGCTTAATACACATAGCGCCTAAGAAGCTGTAGGCCATGTGGCTTAGGTGCGGCTCATGGACTCAACCCTAGTGTTCTTAGTCGTGGGGTTGCTTCAAGGAGTGCTTGAATGGCTTCCCGTGTCAAGCGAGGGAGTGAACACATTAGTGCTGGCTAGTATGGGTTTCGATCCAAGGTCTCTAATACCAGCCACCATATGGCTTCACTTGGGAACCCTCCTAGCAGCAGCGCTATACTTCAGAAGAGACATCGTCAAGCTTGCGAAGAGCGTCCCGAGGGCCTTTAAGTCTGGGGATGGCGGTGTAGAGCTCCTCGCGTTCATAGCTGTAGCTACGATCATAACGTGCATCCTCGGCTTACCCCTCTACGTGGCCGTCAAGGGGTTAACGCTCTTGGAGGGGTCGATCCTCATGGCCCTAGTCGGGTGCTTCCTCATCGTAAACGGCCTGATACAGAAGCTCGCCAAAGAGAGGAGGGTGTTTAGAGAGGAAGTGAGGCTTAGAGATGCTATCCTGTTAGGCGTCGTGCAGTCCCTATCCGTAATTCCAGGGCTCAGCCGAAGCGGCTTAACAGTATCCACGCTCCTACTATGCGGTTACGGCGCGTCGACCTCCCTTAAGTTGAGCTTCATAGTCAGCATACCAGTTGTAGCAGTAGCAGACGCGTACCTAGCCCTAAGCGGCGAGGTAGCCTCCTTCACATACCCCTCACTGATAGGAGTGTTAGCGGCCTTTGTGGTGGGCTACGCGACCATAAGCTTGCTCATGAAGCTAGCTCGAAGATTGAGGTTCTGGGCTTTCTGCATAGCCATAGGCGCCTTAAGCTTCATACCCCTAATCTTGGAGCTGCTCAAGCAGCTTTAACACTCCTGTAACGCATGCTAGTAAAGGCTATCTTGATGTGGAGCTACTATACTACAGCTAAGCTGTGGAGAGCACGGTAGGTAGTGATGAAGCTCTCGAGGAAGGAGCTTGAGGAGAAGGTCAGGGGTAAGCTCTGGATAACTCCATTCAAGAAGCTCTTAGCGCTAAGCGACCCTCAGCTTGAGTACGTGGAGGTGCATGAGGTCTACGGCTCCCCCTGCTTCGGCTGTGCCGCTTGGACAACGCTCAACGTCGCTAGGAGCAGCCCAATAGTCGTTAAGGCGAGGAGGGAGGGTGACAGGAACATATACGTGGTCAAGCTGGGGAGGAAGAGAGAGGGCAAGGGAGTGGCTTGCATAGAGTCCTTGTGGATCGAGGGCTCGAAGGTGAAGATAGCCTATAGAGGCGTAGCAGGTGCAGGCGTGGGTTTCACGCTTTGTAGGGGGTTGGCTGACGGCGTCGAGGAGGTTGAGCTCATAGACGTAGGCGGTGGAGCGAGGGTTGGTAGGAGCATTATAACCCTGCCATTGAAGTACAAGCTCTGCATAGGCATAGACGACACCGACAATAAGGTTGAAGGAGCCACGTGGTGCCTCGTAAACAACTTGGCGTTAAAGGCCCAGAGGGAGGGGCTCGTAGACTACGTGTCACTAACCCTAACCCAGCTCTACAAGAAGAACCCCTATAGAACCTCAAACTGCGTTTCTTCAGGCCTCGTGCTAGCCGTAGAACCGGGCAGGGTGGAGGAGGTAGTCAAGTTCTTCGAGGATAAGCTTAGGGAGAACACGCTCTCTCAGAATACCGGCATGGCGTTTAGGGTTGGAGTGAGGACACCACTAAGGCTTAGGCTCTTCACCTATAGGGCTAAGAGGGGCATGGTAACCCTAGATGAGGCTCGTAGAGTTGCTGAAGACGTTAAGGCAACGCTCAAGCCAATAACTGGCGTTAGAGGCTGCATAGGCGCTCTAGCAAGCCTAGGGTTAATAGACGACCCAGACAAGGCGGCTAAGTAGCCTGAGCAATCGAGCGGCAAGTAAATGAACATATATGTACAATAAAGTTTAAAAATGTTCGTAGAGTAGAGCAGGTAAGCATGGTGATAGCCTTGAAGGGCAGAGTTGTCCAGCTAGACGTCGACAGCATCCCCAAGTACTGGTACAACATTCAGCCAGACCTACCAAAACCCCTGCCACCGCCAATAGACCCATCGACTAGGGAGCCCGTAAAGCCAGAGGCTTTAGAGGCGCTATTCGCTAAGGAGCTCGTTAAGCAGGAGGTCAGCCTTGAGAGGTGGATACCCATACCTGATGAGGTTAGAGGTGTCTACAGCTTGTGGAGGCCTACACCACTCATTAGAGCCTTTAGGTTTGAGAGAGCCCTCAAGACTCCAGCTAAGATATACTTCAAGTATGAGGGTGTAAGCCCTCCTGGAAGCCACAAGCCGAATACTGCTGTTGCTCAGGCGTACTTCAACATGAAGGAGGGCGTTGAGAGATTAACAACTGAGACTGGTGCTGGACAGTGGGGTTCAGCTTTGGCTTTTGGCTGCATGCTCTTCGACGTCAAGTGCAGGATATACATGGTTAAGGTGAGCTACAACCAGAAGCCCTACAGGAGGACGCTAATGAGAATTTGGGGTGCAGAGGTTGTTCCAAGCCCAAGCGATAAGACCAGCTTCGGCAGGAGGATCTTGAAGGAGGACCCCGACAACCCGGGTAGCTTGGGAATAGCCATAAGTGAGGCCATAGAGGACGCATTGACCTCAGAGAACACCAAGTACGCCTTGGGCAGCGTCTTAAACTACGTGCTGCTGCACCAGACCGTTGTGGGTCTTGAGGCTAGAGAGCAGTTTAAGGTCGTAGATGAGTACCCAGACTACGTAGTCGGATGTGTCGGCGGTGGGAGCAACTTCTCAGGCCTCATGTGGCCCTTCTACTACGACGTCGTCTCAGGCAAGGCTGGTAAGCCCGTGGAGTTCATAGCTGTTGAGCCCACAGCATGCCCCACGCTTACTAAGGGCGTCTACACCTACGACCACGGCGACACAGCTAGGCTAACGCCCCTCTTGAAGATGTACACCTTGGGGCACAACTTCATGCCTCCGCCCATACACGCTGGAGGATTGAGGTATCATGGAGATGCGCCGACGCTATGCCTGCTCGTAAAGGAGGGTGTTGTAAAGCCCGTTGCTTACAACCAAGTCGAGGTGTTTGAGGCTGCAACTCTCTTCGCTAAGTGCGAGGGCATAATACCAGCTCCGGAGTCAGCTCACGCAGTTAAAGCTGCAGCCGACTTAGCTTTGAGGTGTAGAGAGCTTGGAGAGGAGAAGGTCATACTGTTCAACATGTCTGGGCACGGCTACTTCGACATGTCGGCCTACGAGAGCTACTTGGACAGAGAGCTAAAGGTGTACGAGTACCCTGAAGAGGAGGTTCAGAGGGCTGTGAGTGAGCTCAAAGCGCTTTACTCATGGATAGAGGAGCTTGAGCGATAAGCACATCAAGCCATCAACTACAAGCCCATGAACCTTAAGTGTTGGCCACCCCTAAGGCGTGCACAACGCTACATGCA
The DNA here is from genome assembly GCA_003650865.1 of Thermoprotei archaeon. Taxonomy (GTDB): domain Archaea; phylum Thermoproteota; class Methanomethylicia; order Nezhaarchaeales; family WYZ-LMO8; genus QMSN01. The sequence goes on along the minus strand of QMSN01000062.1, from coordinate 2,811 downwards.
TAAGCTTAAAGTGGCTGTGGATTATAGATTGCTGGTCTAAACTTCGACTCAGCGGGTCGCGGCCATGGTTGAGGTTGATAGGGCTAGAGCTGAGGAGCTGGGGCTAACTCTTAGGAGAGTGGGGCTTGAAGGTGTCCTGAGAATAGAGGGCATGGACCCTCAGCTCCAAGCGGTCAGGCTCATGAGGGACAGCATGAGCTTTGAGGAGGCCTCAACTCTCGTTGTTTTGAATAGCTTAGTCAGCTACAAGCTTAGCAGTCGAGGGGAGGACTACTGGAGCGAGTTCGCCATTTACATGTCTAGGAGGAGAGGGCCCAAGAACCTTAAGGAGGCCGTCAAGCTCATGCTTGACTTCTTGGCGAGCTCCAGGATAAACGTGGCTTTGAGGAGGAGTAAGGTGGCTAGGCTCCTCAAAGCCTCAATAATAAGGGGGCTCGAGCCCGCAGTCATGCCTAGGTACACGAGGAGCTTGGAGGAGCTCGCTAAGACCATAGCCATTGGGCTGAGGTCCAGGCTGAGCTCTAAGACCATACTGTTTGCCGTTAAGATGTTTAGTTACACGTATAGAGCCTTCTATGAAAGGCCCATAATAGCCCCCTTCACCCTACCAATACCAGTTGACTCGAGGGTCGCCAAGGTCTCGTGGAGCTCAGGGATAGTTGACGTGGAAGCCAGTAACTGGAGCGATGTAGTCAACAGCCTGCTCAGCAAGCCCAGCCTAGCTCAGAGGGCTTGGAGCATCGTGGCTAAGGCTTCCGAGATACCCCCACTCCACTTGGACTCCCTCATCTGGCTTGTAGGAGGCTTCATAGGTAGAGGCGTAGATAAGGAGGCGGCTGTGAGAGAGACAGCCAAGGCCCTCGCCAGGACTACCTCAACAACCCTCGAGGAGGCGTTTAAGGTCTCTCAGCAGCTAATTCACAGGTACCTTTGAGGAGGCCTTCAGCTCGATCAGAGTTTAAATGCACTCCTCTGAGATTATCTAACTGGTTGAGAGAGTATTGGCGTCGACCTTAAGCTCAATAGAGCTCGTGGATGAAGCCTTCGAGAAAGCGTGCCGTGAGTTAGCTGAGAGAATTCTCTCAAGCCCTTCTGAGAGCTTTAAGGAGCTTAATAGGCTTAAGGTTGAGGTCGCAAAGAAGTACAGGGTTAGGCCCCCCAAGAACTCGGACATCTTGAGAGCGTGTGGCTACGACGAAAGGGTCGTGTCACTACTAAGGATTAAGAGGGTTAGGTCCATAAGCGGGATAGTACCCATAGCTGTGATGGTCAAGCCCCACCCATGCCCACACGGTAGGTGCGTGTACTGTCCAGGTGGACCTGAAGTCGGCACGCCAACCTCCTATACAGGTCAGGAGCCAGCTGGTAGGAGAGCGAGGGAGTGTGGCTACGACCCCTACATGCAGGTCAAGTCGAGGGTTGAGCAGCTTAGAGCTATAGGTCACAGAGTTGACAAGGTCGAGGTCATAATACTAGGCGGGAACTTCACGTACCTACCCCTAGACTACCAAAGGTGGTTTGTCAAGAGGTGCTTAGACGCCACCAACGAGGTTGAGGCTAAAGACTTAGAGGAGGCTAAGCTCCTAGCTGAGAAGGCCCCTATAAGGAACTCGGGGTTCACGGCTGAGACTAGACCTGACCTATTTAAGCGCGAGCATGCCAGCAACATGCTCGAGATGGGGTTTACGGGGGTTGAGCTTGGTGTTCAAACGCTATTCGACGACGTCTACGAGCTCATAAATAGAGGGCACACAGTAGACGACGTAGCCGAGGCTTTTAAGGTGGCTAAGGACTGCGGCTTCGAAATCATAGCTCACTTCATGCTCGGCCTTCCAGGCTCAAACCCCCAGCGTGACCTAGAGATGTTTAAGATGGCGTTCAGCGACCCCCGGTTCAAGCCTGACGGCATCAAGATATACCCGACACTGGTGTTGAAGGGGACTAAGCTCTATGAGTTGTGGCTTAAAGGGGAGTACAAGCCCTACAGCACTAAGCAGGCAGTAGAGGTCATAGCTGAGGTCAAGAAGATTGTGCCTCCATGGATCAGGATTCAGAGGGTTCAGCGAGACATACCTGTGCCGCTGATAGTTGATGGGGTCAAGAGGAGCGACCTCAGGAAGCTGGTCCTCGAGAGGCTTGAATCCCAAGGTTTTAGGTGTAGGTGCATAAGGTGTAGAGAGGTTGGGCACGTCAAGCTTAAGCAAGGCGTTGAGCCTAGGCCTGAAGACGTGAAGCTTAAAGTTGAGGAGTACGAGGCCTCCGATGGAGTCGAGGTCTTCCTCTCCTACGAGGACGTCGTGAACGACGTGCTCATAGGCCTCCTCAGGCTTAGAATACCGTCAAGCGATGCCTTTAGACCTGAGATAACCGAGAAGCCCTCAGCTATCGTTAGGGTGCTACACGTCTACGGAGACGTCGTGCCAGTTGGGAGTAGAAGTGAGGAGGGGTGGCAGCACCGCGGCTACGGCTCAATGCTGCTGAGGGAGGCTGAGAGAATTGCTAGAGAGGACTACGACGCGAAGAAGATACTGATACTATCAGCCCTAGGCGTCAAGCAGTACTACGCGAAACAGGGGTATAGGAAGGACGGGCTCTACATGTCTAAGTACCTCAACTAGATCTTAGCCTAGGGCTTAAGCAGTAGTGAAGCTAAACACGCTTCCTCCTCCTCAAAAGGGTTACAGCCCACTTCTTCGCTTCAACTGCTAGGAAGGCTAGGAGTGACGTGCCAAGCACGTAGAGCCAGTGCTCAGCTGACAAGGGCATTGCGTGGAACCAGTCTGAGGCTAGGTATATGGCTGTCAATTGGAG
>QMSN01000061.1 GCA_003650865.1 Thermoprotei archaeon | reverse complement strand
GCGTGCTATGAAGCACTATACGCCGTTATTCAGTTCGCTGAGGGGAAGCTCGCCAATACGGCTGGCAAGACTATAAGCGACTACTTGCCCTATAGACCCTTGACCGACAACATAGGGCTCTACGGCTCCTCCTACGGTGGAGCTATGGCTGCCCTCCTCTTCGCTAAGTACGCGAGTGGGCTTGAGGGGGTCAAGTACGTGGTGTTCTACGAGAGCCCACCAATAGACTTCTTGGTTACAGGGGACTTGGGGTGGGTTAGCGACGACCCAGACCCTGAGGTAGACGCTGACGGCGATGGGCTTCCATGGAACGACTACAGAAACCCAAACTACGTCGTGGGGTCGTGTACTGAGACCTCGTGCACCATGGACCTGTCCACGTTGAGATTTGACTTGGAAGTGGGGTTCTACCTAGACAACGACGGCGATGGAAAGCCTACCTACAGGAGAGTGGGCCCTAGGCTCGTGACGGACGTCGACGACAGCGGGGCTATTGAGGAGGACGAGGACTTCATATTTAAGTACTGGACCGTGAACTTAAGCGGCTCTGAGAGAAGGGTCTACTCAACCCTAGTGATGAATGCAGCTGAGGACCTAGGCCTCCTCTCAAGCCTGCCCTCAAGCATCATGAATCTAGAGGAGACTGAGGAGTTCTGGTATTGGAGGGCTCTCGGCTACCACTACGATGAGGTCGCTTCTAATGCCCCGTGGCTTAAGTTCATGGAGTTAGGCTTCGCTAAGGAGCACATATGTCCATCCCCCGACTACCCCAACATAGTCGTCAACTACAACGCGTTTAAGAGTAGAGGGTTCTGGATTAGGCTAAACCCGGATAAGTGCTACCTCGACTACGTCGCTGGGAGGAGTGTTGAGGCTAGCGACAACGACGCCTGCATGGAGATAGACTTCACGAACATAGTCGACCACGTCCTATGGGACATGAAGATGAACTTCGAGGAGCGAAACCTCATAGAGATGGCATCCATGCTGGAGATGGCCGACAGGGTCTACTACAACTGCTGGGATGAAAACCTAGACCAAGTCCTAACCGAGAGAGGGCCAGAGGAGGTTGAGGAGGGAGCTGTAGTCTCAGTTAGCGGCTGTTGGAGTGGAGTGGGGCCTGATGGAGGGGACATGTACTTCATCTACGTGACCTCAAGCCACACGGTCATAGCTTCTACGGGCAACGCCGCATTCATAAGCACCGATGGAGGATCCACGTGGACTCAGATAGTTAACCCCGAGGTCCCCGACTTCGGCTTCACATCCATGGCTGAATACGGAGGCACACTATTCGCAGGCGTCAGTAAGGGGAGGGGTGTCTACGTCAGCTTGGACGGCGGCTTCACTTGGAGCAAGCTGGAGACTGGTGAAGAGGAGATTGAGGGCGGTGTCTCCGAGGTCGCCTCCATGGTGGCTGTCGGCGAGGGGCACCTATACCTCGGCTTGAAGACTACGGCTCCGAGATCCATGTTCAACGGGGTCTACGAGCTCTTAGCTGATGGAGGCTCGTGCACGTGCATTAAGCACCAGCTCCCATCAGGCGAGTCCACCAAGCCAATCCACGTGGTGTTTAGGTTAGCCTACGACCCCAACTTCGAAGGCATGGGGCCAACCCTCTTCGTCTCCAAGTATCCCGAGGGGCTCTACATGGCGTCGAACCTCGATGGAGAGTGGAAGTGGAGCTTGATATTTGAGGGTGAAGTCACAGCTGTGGATGTAGCTCAGGACGAAGACGTGGTCTACGTGGGGACCTACAGCGACTGGATCTATAGAGGTGAGCTTGAAGGTGGAGAGTGGAAGTGGACGCGGATAAACCCTGTTGAGGGCTTAGAGCTCCCCTTCACCTTGACCGTGACCCCCGTGATATCGGAGGTTAAGGTGGACCCCTACAACCCCAATAGGATATGGTGGGGCTCGCCGGGCGAGTTCGTCAGGATATACCCTCTACCTGAAGGCCACACAGCTGTCTTTGGAGTGACGCTCATAGACCCCTCAACCGGAGGCTGGATACACTCATACGTCAACTTCGGGTGGGGGGCATTTATAGCGATCGATAAGCATGGTGACGGCGAGGACCCCTCAAGCTACGTGACCTACATAGATGGGCAGCCAGCCGCCAAGATGGCCTACACATGCTCTTACTCCTACCAGTGCGTCTTGAAGACTGTTAATGGAGGTAGGAATTGGGTTCCAAGCTACGACGGGATTTATGGAGACTGCATAAACGAGGTGAGCTTCGTAAGTGGAGGCCGCTTGCCAGACGCCCTCGTCGTCCTATGCCAATCAGGTATTGAGCTGAGCTACGACTACGGCTCCTCGTGGGACGACCAGTTCGACTTAGCCCCAGGCGAGGGGCCTAAGACGGGGTTCCCGTGGTGGGCTCTGCCACTACCCGAGGGCTACGACTACACCTTGAACATTGGTGGAGAAGAGTATGACCTCGACTTCCTACTCATAACGGGCTACCCAGGTCCACCAGCTGAGTCGACGAGCAGGCGTTATGGGCTTCTAGCTGTGTCGAGCAGCTACATCAAGGATGCTAGAGCCGAGAAGATGCCTCTAGCCGATGGGATAGTTGCGTTGACGAGTAGCCCAGCCATCTACGGGGTTTTAGCTGGAGACTACGTTGTCCTATCGCTCCAGGAGGGTGGAGTTGAGGTCTACGACTTGAGGAGCCACGTCAGCCACACCTCAAGCCTAGGCCTACCGCCTGGAGGGGTCTACAAGATAGCCTATGAGAACTACGGTGGAGACACTTGGTGGTTCTTGTCGACCTACGAGGGCGAGCCCCTCTTCAGGACTAGGGGTGACGACCACTACATGTGGTATGGGCCTAGCAGGATACTTAGAGCTAAGAACTTGCTCGAAGACCCTGCAAACACAGTTTGGGAGCAGGTATACCCTGAGAGTGGATGCGTTGATTGCGGAATAGTCTCCATAAGCCTGCACGAGGGCGAGCTCCTAGCCCTCAAGTCGAGTGGAGAGATCCTGTACTGCAGAGACTACACAGCTGAGAACCCTGAGTTCGAGGTTGTAGAGTTGAGCTATAGTGGAGAACCCACATACTTCACAGACATGGAGGTAGACTGGAGTCGAGGAGTGATCTACATATCCTCCGTGGGCGAGAGCGGCTGTGGAGTCTACTACACGACTATGAGCGAGGTCGAGAGGGGGTCGGCCTCCCTCAAGCCGTTCAATGAGGGGCTCCCAACTAGGCTTGTGAGGAGCCTGCTGCTGGTTGACGGCAGGCTTTACGCAGCCACTTGGTGGAGCTCCGTCTGGATGGTCAGGCCAGTCGTCGAGGTCCACATCCCCTCAACTCTACAGCTCACAGCATCCCCAACGCCCGTTAAAGCTGGTGGAGAGGTCTCCTTGACGGCTAGGGTTGAGGGTGATGGTGGAGAGGCCATTGGAGGGGTCTCGGTTGAGTTCTACTTGAACGCTCAGCTCATAGGTGTAGCTCAGACGAACTCCACTGGCTACGCTCATCTCACAGCCACTTTGAGCAGAGCTGGAACCTACAACGTCACGGTTAAGTGCGGCTCATTGAGCAACAGCATCACCGTCACCGTGAGCCCAATAAGGCTTGTCGTCAAGGCGCCATATCCCAACGTCCAGGTTCAAGTGGATGACTCGAAGTACACGACTAGCAGTGAAGGTGTTGTCGAGGTCCTCTTGGAGGAGGCTGGGCTACACCAAGTGAGCATCCAGGATGTAGTTGAGCTCGGAGCTGGCGTGAGAGCTGTCTTCGACGAGTGGTCAACTGGCTCCAAGAGCTCAACCCTCGAGCTCGAGGTCTCAGCGGACTTAGAGGTCCAAGCGAGCTATAGGAGGCAGTACCTCCTATCGGTTGACTCAGACTACGGTGTTGTCGAGGGAGCCGGCTGGTACGATGAAGGAGCTACAGCCCACCTACACGCACCTCGAGAGGTCGACGTCGACGTACTACACAAGGCGGTGTTTGAGGGTTGGAGTGGCGATGTGAGCTCTAAGAGCTGCGACGCAACCCTCGTCATGGACTCCCCTAAGACCGTGAAGGCCCTCTGGAGCGTCACATTGAAGCTCGAGGCCTTAGCTGGAGTCGCAGCGTGCATAGCAGTTGTAGTTGCAGCAGTCGCAGTCATCAAGTTGAGGACGCGTAAAGCCAGCACCAGCTAGCTTAAGCCACTCGACCCAAGCGGACGCCAAGCGCCTTAAAGCCCACTACTTCACAAGCCCCTCCTGAGGCCAACGGCTAGAACAATAGCTGAGAGCAGTACTAGGAGCAGGTCTAAAGCCAAGAAGCACGTTATGGCGAAGCTCCAGCCAGAGCCCAGCCAGTTGATCCAGCTCAGCAGGAGCTCTCTATCAGCTTGGCTCATGGCTATGGATCCCACTATGTCCCTAGTCAGGGATATCGCCGTAGCCTCCCTGAGGAGCATGTACACAGATAAAGCTACCCCCAGAAGACCAGCTAAGACACCAATTAAACCTAGAAGCTTGACGGGCTTAGCCATAAGCCACCACACATTAAAACACGCGTCAGAGGAGTTAAGGTCGAACAAGCCCACAACCCCTAAGCGGTCTCTGAGGGAGTGAGGGGAAGAACCTAGCATTGTCCTCTCCCATTATATAGGGTGTGTATGCGTTGGATGCCTTCATAACCGTCAGGGCCTCGAAGCCCAGACATTCCAGTAGGCTTCGAACGGCTGTTCGAATCTATAGGATATTATACTTGCCCCTCCACACTTTAGCTTGGTGAGTTGGTTTGGCTAGCACCAAGGCTGTCTACGTCTCGATAGTTCTCATCAGCGTATTAGCGGCGGCGTTAGTTGCTTGGATAGGCTACGTGAACCCACCGCCTCAAACACTTCCAGAAGCTCCGACTGGTGGTGGAGTCGAGTTTAAGCTTATGAGAGCCGGTGAGCTTCAGGAGCTTCTCAGCGATCTTGAGAGCAAGTATGAAGCCTACGGTTATAGGGCTGGAACCATAACGGTGGGGGCTTCACAAGGGCTATACACGACTGGCCCTGAGGAAGAGGCTGCTCAGCCGCCATCTCCAACTGTTACTAGCACCCCCTACTCCTCGACTAACGTTCAAGTTGAGGGGATCGACGAGGCTGACGTCGTTAAGCTCGACGGGACGTACATGTACATAGCCAAGCTATCGGAGGACTACTACGACTGCGTCGTCTGCATAGTTAAGGCCTACCCGCCAGATGAGATGGAGCTGCTCTCGACCTTGCACTTCGACAGCGCTGTTGAGGGCCTCTACGTGTATGGAGATAAGCTGGTGGTGCTTGAAACCCCCTACCCGCCCATAAGGATACTGAAGGAGAGCGAGGAGGCCGAGCCCTCAACTGTTCCTCCACCTCCATACGTGGAGTACAAGCCGACGACTAGCATAATGGTCTACGACGTCACTGATAAGTCGAGTCCTCAGCTGATCTTCGAGCTCAACGTGACAGGCTACTACGTGACCTCTAGGCTTAAGGATGGAGTCCTCTACGTAGTCTCGGAGTACTGCGGCTACGACGTTGTGCCCCTAGTCAACGGCACGGAGGCTGACGTCTGGGTTCCTAAGGACGAGGAGCTCCTAACGTATCCACCGACCTACGTGACCATAGCCACCGTGGACCTAGATGACCTACAGCACGAGGAGTCCACCTACATGATTGGGGGAGTCAGCAGGATCTACATGTCCCACGAGAACCTGTACGTAGTCACAGTGAGCTACGAGAGGATCTTCAGGGTAATGGCTGAGAAGCTCCTTGAGGTTGTGGAGCCCAAGCTGCCTCAAGAAGTGCTGGAGGAGGTTGAGAGCTGCAAGTACCTCTACGAGAAGATGGACGTCATAGGTAGGTGGTTCAGCGAGCTACCTGAGGATGAGCAGCTGAACATCATGCTGGAGGTCGTAGGGCAGCTTAAGGACGTGATCAACGGCATGCCTCAAGAGGAGACCTACATATACAGGTTTAAGCTCGACGAGGTTCACAGCGGCTACTGCGCTCTCGGAGTAGTTCCAGGCAGAGTTCTAGATCAGTTCGCGCTTCACGAGGCTAAGGGCTACTTCATGGTGGCGACGACTGTGACTAGGGTCTACATAGTTGATGAAGTGGGATACCCGCCATTCGACGTTGAGTGGCAAACTGAGAACTGCTTCTACACACTAGACGTCGAGAGCATGGAGGTTGCTGGGAGGCTTGAAGGGCTGGCTGAGGGTGAAAGCATCTACGCAGCTAGGTTCATGGGGGACATGGCCTACCTAGTCACGTTTAGACG
>QMSN01000060.1 GCA_003650865.1 Thermoprotei archaeon | reverse complement strand
TGCCTCAAGCCTACTGTAATATCCAGCTAAGCTTGGCTTCTCGAAGAGCTCACGATACCTCTCCTTTAAGTGTGGGTAGTGCCTCTCAATGGTCCTTAAGTAGAGCTCTCTACCTTCACCGTGAAGTGTTAGACCTCCTACAAATACGTAGTCAGCTCCGTGGTTTCTAGCCTCTCTCACCATAGCCTTTAGGCTGTCGTGGCTATCGGATATGAAGGGCAGGACTGGGATGAAGGCTACGCCAGCGCATAGTCCTCTCTCCTTAACTTTCAATAGCGCTTTAAGCCTATCACTTGGCTTAGGAGCTCCAGGCTCAAATATCCTAGCCTCCTCCTCATTAATAGTCGACATCGAGAACGTAACTAAAACACCTCTCCCAATACTTCTCAAGTCTCGAGGCAGCACAGCTCGTCGATCAACCTCCTCTAGCAGGTCTAGGTCCCTCAGGATCAATGTGGACTTCGTCAAGCAGTGCACTGGAAAACTGAAGTTGGATATGGCTCTTAGACACCTCCTCGTCAGCTCATACTTCTCCTCCACTGGCATCCAGGGCTCGGTGGAGGAGCTTAGAGCTATAAAGCCATGCTCACCCCTCCTAGCCCTCTTAAGAAGCTCCTTCTCAAGGACTTCTGGAGCGTTGACCTTAGCTGCGAGCATACTAGTGGGTGGAGCATACCTACCTCCATGTATGTAGCAGTAGATGCAGTTGAACTGGCAGTTCCAGTAGGGGTTTACGGAGTAGTCGCTTAGAAACCAAGGGTCTCTAGCCCTGCTCTTGACGAGGACGCTCTTGACCTTAACCTCCTTCACCAAGTGCTTCAGCTCCCTCAATACGCCTTGAGCTTCGAAGGTCATTCAAGCAGAAGCTCCTCACACCCAGCTCCCTATAGTTGATACACCACACGAGAAAATTGTGGTGGACGAGCTCTAAAACAGTACAGTAAACTCAGCTATGCTCGTGAAGATGTTGGAGCTGGAGGACGCTGTTGAAATCTTGGTTTTGCAGAGCCGCCATAGCCCTGTTAAGCTGAGCTTTTCACTTGACCTTGACTATCGATTGCGATAGTAGTGCGTCGACGTCCACCTGCAGCTTCCTCTTCATGCTCATGTAGGCTGCTGTGAGCTTCACCTGCTGAGCTGCGTAGGGCAGTGCTGACATCATTAGCGGTATGTTTTGAAGCTCTACGAGGGGCTTAACAGACGTCAAGGCGCTCCAAGCGACATCCCAAGCTGAAGCACCCTCTCCACTCGCCTTCTCTATTGCCTTGACCATTGACGGCTGAACCATGACCGCCGCCTCGATTATCTTGTCTGCATCCCTAACAGCTCCTCGAAGCACACTGCTCAACAAGAAGCACTCCACAGTAGCCCTTATGTGGCCGTAGACCACTGACCTCTTGGTCTTCTTGGAGGTGAAGAGGTCCTTCGCGTAGGGCAGGTCAAGTATGTCCTCAGCTGCAAGCCCTGAGAGTACGAAGAGATCCTTCACCTCTCTAGCTAGGGGCTTGACCTCGCTTAAGACGACTATGCTCCCTATATCCTTCTTAGCTGTGCTCGAGAGGGCCTTACAGGCCAAGCCGAAGGGCGTAGCAGATATCTCAGTCGCTAAGTTGATTAGGGAGGACACAAGTATGTCGTGGTCAACGCCGTACACAACCCCCTTCCCGTAGACGATCTTCCTGTAGAAGTCCTCCTTGTTAACCCTCTTCCTCCTCCCCACGAGCCCTAAGACCTCCAACTCAAACCCTCCAAGAACCTAAAAGATAGTTGGCCAATAATCTCTAAAAAAGATTTACCGCTTAGAGCTATGGCTAAGCACTGGGGCTTGCCCTCTAACTCTGAGGGCTAAGGCTGCTAGTGCTAGGGCTCGGCTATGAAGGCTATGTCGCTCGCTGGATGACGGTGTAGGAGAGGTCTAGGCTTGACGTCAAGTCGAGCTCCTCGCTCACACCTCCAACCTTCACCAAGCTTCTAGGCGGTGAGTTCTTGAAGAAGGTTACCCTCGACATAAGTCTTCTCAGACGCCGCGTAGAGCTCCTCGAAGCCAACTCCAAGGAGCTGAACCTCTAAGCCCTCAAGGGGTGACTTAAGCAGGCTAGACGCCTTAACCGTCAACGTGAAGAGCGTTGCACCCACCCTTATGTGGACGTCGCTATCACCACGTCACTGACCGTTACATTGAAAGCAGGCTCACTTGGAGGTGACGACACGACAACGCTCTTAGCCTCACCAGCTATCCTGACTGACTTATTCACCACGCTCTCCCACCACCACAGTTCAGCAGGACGATTATGGTGGATCCCGGTGAGAAGCTGTTGACAGCGTCTTGAATGCCGTTGAAGTTTGGAGACACGCCAAACCCAATAGTGTAGCTCTTAGATGAGCACACGTGGATACAGGGGGCTAGTATTGAGGTTGCAGAGAGGAGCGCAACTAGGAGCATGAGTTTGAAGCGTGTTTCTGAGGCTGCTCGACGAATCGACGAAGAGGGTTCACAAGCCCAGCTTTAAGCTTCATGTCGATGAATCACTCCATGTGTTCATATATAAGCCCCACACGCTCAAGACGCCTTAAGCTCAAGAAAACGAGTTTGAGTGAAGAGTTAGAGAAAGAGTTAAGAAGGATTTGTTGAGCTCGTCTACCTTCTACGCCTCCTCACAGCTATAGCTGATGCAGCTGCGACTACTATCACTATCGGCACGACTATTATCGCTATGTCGGCTGCCGTCGTGGAGGTAAACGCCAGCTCAACGTTTGAGGTTAAAGTAATCTGCTTCTCACCGATGCCGTCAACCCTAACCGTGTAGCTTCCTTGAGGCAGCTGGCTGAACACAGCAAGCCCATTACTATCAGTCGTAGCCGTATAGACTTGAGGTTGAGCAGGGCCTACCTCAGCCACTTGGACCTCAACCCCACTTATGGGTGAGCCGAATAGGCTTGACACCTTGACAGTTAGCTTGTATAGTGACGCCTGAATTGATATTTGACTGTCCTCGGAGATCCTCACATTAGACCCTGGAACTCCCTTGCCACCCACGACAGCACCTCTAAACTCGACGTAGAAGCCGTAGTAGCCTGTAGGCGCGTCCTCAACGTACGCTAAGCCTGAGCTATCGGTCTCAACCGTGGAGTAGAGTATTGAGCCCCTGTAAACCTCCACTAGAGCTCCCTGGACTGGGTTGCCGTCGGCGTCCACCACGCTGATGGTTATGTCCACCCTCGGGAACACAACTTCAACCACGTGGTTCTGGTGCTCGTAGGGTATTAATATCTGCCATCCCTCCTCAACTCTAGCATAGTCAAGCTTCTCCCCGGGCACCATCGAGCCGTCGAGTAGGACTGTTACGTCAGTTACGTCTATAGCGTGCTCCTCCAGTAGTTGATCTGGGATTAACACGCTCAGCATGCCATTGGCGCCGCCCGGCACTTCAACTGTGACGTTTAATATGTGGGTGTCGTAGTCGTAGGAGCCCTCAAGCTTAGTGCTGTTTGAGCTTATAATCACAATGCCTGAGGGTGTGTCGATCTCCCTGCTGAGCAACCCCACGAACACCGTGCACGTGTCTTGAGATGGCTCTGTGAAGTAGTCCCCTGGCCAGACGGCTTTAACCGTGAGGAAGCCCGATGCCTCAGCTGTGAAGGTTGTGTTGAAGCTTCCATCAGGCTCGACCTCGAAGCTCCCCAATAACACCCATTCAGCTCCAGACTTCACGTAGACCTCCACTTTTCCAGGCCTAGGTGGAGTTAAAACTCCTGAGACCTGCACTTGCTCGCCTACGATCAAGCTCTTAGGCTCACAGGTCACGTCTAGAGAGCTCTGGGCCTTGACGACGGTTAAGTGGCAAGTCGAGCTGCTGCTTGAAGCGTACTGGTCGTTTCCAGGCCATGAAGCCCTGAGAGACCATGAGCCAACGTCGTCGGGCTTGAACTGATAGCTGTAGTAGCCCTCAGAGTCCACAAACACTGTAGCGTAGGTCGTGCTGCCATTGGGAGCTGTTATCTCGATAGTCACTCCAGCTCCAGCTACAGCTGGTGAGAGCAAGCCGGAAACCGTGACTAAACTCCAAACCGAGACTTGTTGCGGCGTGACTGAGCACGTAATCGTCGTAGGCGTCTTTGCTACAGTCACGTTGACAGTAGCTACTCCACTAGTAGCAGCCTCAATAATTGCCGTTCCACTCCACCTAGCTCTAACCTCGTATATTCCAGCTGATGGAGGAGCCCACGTGAAGAAGTACGTTCCGTTAGCTAATGTCGTGGTGGTTCCAGCAGTGCTCCAAGAAGCTGAGCCCTGAAGCCTGTACTCTATCGTTACAGGAGCCACAACTGCTGGTGTTATCTCACCCCATATGGTCACGTTTTCGCCGAGCTCAACCGTGTCTGGCTCGACGTTGCATGTGATGGTGCTGCCCATCTTGTTGACGGTGAAGGTGGTGGAGTCCGAGCAAGCACCATAAACGTCGTTTCCACCCCACTCAGCCTTAACCGTCCAAGTGCCTGGAACCGTGGGTGTGAAGCTGTAGCTGTACGAGCCTGCTTGGACGTTGACCGTCACGGTGGTCGTGGATCCACCTGGAGATGTGAAGGTCAGGGTTATCGTTGTGTCTATGGCTGGGGTCAAGGAGCCACTTATGGTGACTGGGCTGTTGACAGTCACAGTTGAGGGTGAAACTGAACACGTTATTGAGCTAGCCCTCTTAACGACGAAGAAGAACGTGGTGCTCCAAGCAGAGCCGTAGGAGGCGTTGACGCTGTAGTTGCCGAATGGAGCGTTGTGGTACACTGTCTCAAACCAGCCTGAGGCGTTGGTTACAGGGTTGTCGGTGAAGACCGTGTGAGTCATGTTCGAGACGGCGACTGAGACAGCTACTCCAGACACAGGGTTAGAGCCGTTCAGCAGCCTGCCGTATATCGTCACGTCCTCTCCGACGAAGTAGGTCTGCTTGTCGGTCTCCACGGTGATCGTGTAGTTGAACTCAGTGACGAACCAGAAGGTGTAGGGCGAGGTCATGTTGTTGCCAGCTAAGTCGCAGGCTAGAGTTGATATGGTGACCGTGTAGTTGACGCCGTAGTCTAGGCTGGTTGAAGGAGTGAACGTTATGGCTGTGTGGTCGGGGTTCCAGCTGAATGAGCCCGTGACTGAAGGAGTTATCGAGAAGGCAGCTTCAGCGCTGGCTGTGTCCATGGGCTCGCTGAACACCACCGTTATGCTCGTGGTGACAGGCACACCTGTAGAGCCGTTAGCAGGCGACGTTGAGGTTACGTTTGGCGGCACGAGGTCCCCAGCAAATGGCCATGGAGCTACTAGCGGGTAGAGGTCGAAGTCATCTGGATCTGAGGCGCACACCTGGTGAGGCACATCGCCAATCCCATCACCATCAACGTCAAACCCAGCATAGTCACTCCACCAGTTGCCTGTGTGGTTCGTGTAGGTCTTACCCATGTAGTTGTAGGTTATCAGTGTTGGCGAGAACCACGTGTTGTTCACGTTTGACTGCTCATACACGTTCTGGGTGTTGTTGAAGTTGTTCAGGTACACGATAGCTGCACCATTGCAGAAGACCCTTATGCCGACGCCGTTGAACGATATGTTGTTCCAAGTGACGGTCACGTTGTTGCATGGGTAGCTGTCTATCTGCAAGCCGTAGAGGGTGTTGCAGACTATGGTGTTGTTGGCTACCGTCACGTTTGTAGCTGCTATCTCAACGCCGCCGTAGTTGTCGTGCACGTAGTTGTTGAGCACGTAGTTAACCCCCCAACCTCCTAGGCTTATGCCTTGAGTGCCGTGGTTCCATATCTCGTTGAAGCTTACGTTTGTGTAGTAGCAGCTCTGAACAGCTACTCCAGTTGAAGGTATGGGGGCTGGTAGAGGTGAAGGAGCTGAGAGGGTTGAGGGTCCTCTAATGATGTTGTAGGCCACAGTTGTGTTGTTGCAGGAGAGTATCGATATGCCCTTGTTGAGCGTTATGTTGTTGTAGATCACCAAGACATCCGTGTAGCCGTGGACCGTTATGGCTCCACCACCATTAGAGGTTATGGTGTTATTGGCAACCAAGGCGTCTACGTAGTAGTAGGGCGACGGCTCTCCCTGGACGAATATGCCTATGTTGGGGTTGAGGGTAACGGTGTTCTCGAGAATCCTCACGTGGTTGCAGTCAACGGTGTACAGGGCGTCAGTTGAGTATTGCTTTGAGTTGTCCTCTATCAGGCACCTCTCAATGGTCAGGTAGTTCACACACTTAGCGTAAAGCCCATGGTAGCTATTGGACTTCAACGTGCAGTTGG
>QMSN01000059.1 GCA_003650865.1 Thermoprotei archaeon | reverse complement strand
TACTACGTCGCATCCAGCCAGTATAGACCTAAGCTTAGACCTCCCCTTCTCCCTTATCAAGAGGTTCCTCCTAGAGGCATCTATGACCTCAACCGTCAAGCCGACGGCTGAGGCGTAGCTACTAATCCTCCTAATCTGGTCGTTCGCCAAGGCCAGAGTCGGGTAGACAGCTAGAGTAGGAACCCTACGAGTAAGCGTGTAGAGCAGCCAAGCCTCAGTCTTGCCCGACCCTGTGCCAGACCTCAAGACAACGTTGAAGCCAGACCTCAACGCCTCATAGGCCTCAAGCTGATGCCTATAGAGCCTCCTACTAGATATCGGCAGCTCCTTAACCTTAAACTGAGGTATTAAGTCCTCAAACCTCACCTCAACCTCATCGGGCTTGACAGCTGGCTCAACGTACGAGTAGTACTCATAGCCCAGCTCCTCAAGAACCCTAGAGGAGTCCACCCTGCTGGAGGGCAAGGCTTCTCAAGCTTATTCTTATAGAGCTCCCGTTATTATACAACGCGATCTAGAGCTTGAAAATTACAGCTAAACCCAGCTCGCGTGGAATACTCCTAATAGGTTTACGTCAAAGCTGTATAGTGGCGAGCTGGCTTCAGACTCGATCATAGTCAAGCCCTATAACCCTCAAGTCTAGGAGCTCCTCAATGACGCTGGCCATGCTATTTATGTCTCTGTCGAACGACATGAAGGTCTTGGCACCAGCTAGTTGAGCAACTACCACGTGGAGTAGGTCTAAAACCTTGAGCTTAAGCTTATTAGCGTAGCTCAAAGCGGATCTATAAACCTCATCCCACTCCACTTGAACAACCTCTACTCCACAAGCCTTAATTGTGTAGTTGACCAGAGCTTCAAGCTCCTCATCGCTCACGCTCATAACCCTACTGAAAACGGAGTATAGCTCCAACACCACTAGTTGCGACGCGACGAAGCCCTCGCCACTACGCCTCGACAAGAGGTTAACGGCTCTTCGGTGAAGAGCATCCTTAGGGTTTATGTAGGCTATCAAGACGTTTGTGTCCAAGTAGATCAACGGCTCCTAGCCTCCTCAACATCCTCCACCGTCGGCAAATCCCTGTAAGGCAAGCCATCACGTAGAAAGCTCTGAGTAAGCTCCTCAACCCTCCTCTTGCGCTTCACAAGCTCTAACGCCTTGGGGAGGCCCATGTCGATTATCACGTTGTAAGCGTGGTTACGGCTTCTAGCAATGCCCAGCCTAACCATCTCCTCAACTACCTCTACAACTCTCTCAGGGACTTTAATGGTGACTGTCTGCAACCTCCCACCATAGATCGCATAGCACCACAATACTATATACCTTACTATGTAGGTACACCTATATTAAACCCATACCTCAAAGCCTTGAGGGCACACAAGATGAGCACTTATTAGGTTATGAAGCCTCTATCTACTGGGTGTGAAGTTAAAGCCCATTGCGTATCGAGATTGGTGGATGGGCTGCAAGTGAGGTGAACGCTGACGCATAGGGCTGTGAGGTTAATAGCTGCTGAGCCTAGGGTTAAGCCCAACTACAAGGTTGAGCCCAGTAAGCTCCTACTTGTCATCCTAATTCCCTTAGCCCTAGCGTCACTCATACTGGGGCTCCTCATGGAGAGCTTGGGGTTTGTTGCAGCAGCCCTCTACGTGACGGTCTCAGTACTATCGAGCGTAATACCGTACCTTAGAGGCAACTACAGCCTAGCGGTCTCAGCTGTGAACTCAGTTAGCATTGAGGAGTGGGCTTATAACAGAGGAGTCGCTGTCTTAAAGCTTCTAAGCCAAGAGCTACTAGTCCTCGACACTAGGAGCAAGGTGCTCATGCTATTTAGGAGCTACATGCTCCGCAGGAAGGAGGGCTCGTCGAGGAGCTTCCTGAGGTTCAAGGCGCCTCTAAGCGTTAGAGGCAAGCCATACCCCATGTACAGCGACGTCGAGGTACCTCCTGGAGCTAAGGGCATCAAGGTCTTAAGAGGTGAGTTCACAGTACCCTCACTTGAGAGCTCGAGTGTGGAGCTGTGGGGTTACGGCTTGGTGTTTAAGGTTAAGCTGAGCGAGAAGTGCGTTAAGGACTTGGGTAAATGCCTCCCACAGCTCCTAGATGCTCTTAAGGCCCTTTAACCCCCTCAAGCCCTCAGCTATAGCCCTATTAGCGAGCTGGTCAGCCCTCTCGTTGAGCTCCCTCCTCACGTGGTGATAGAAGACCTTGCTGAAAGCCCTCTCCCTACGCCTAACATCTCTAAAGAGCTGCTTTAGGCTTGGGCTCCTAACCCTGTATAGGCCTACCAACTGCTTGACGAGGAGCTCAGAGTCGCTGAACACGTGGACTACACCTCCAGGGCAGAGCTCAGAGCATATCTCGAGAGCTCTTATCAAAGCCATGTACTCAGCTTGGTTGTTTGTGTAGTTGACGCCTAAGTACTCGTAGTGCTCGCGGAGCACCTCGCCCTCAGGGCTTAGAACCACAACCCCTATACCTGCTGGCCCAGGGTTTCCTCGTGAAGCTCCATCGACGTAGACCTTGCAGGCAGGAGGCATGGCTGGACCAGCCTTAAAGCATTATGGTTAGCCAAGCTCTTTAAGCCTAACCCTCCTAATCTTGATGCCAGCTTGCCTCAACATCTTAGCGGACTCGGGGTCCTCGTAGTCGTCGTCGTAGACTACCTCCGAGATCTCGGCGTTAACGAGCATCTTAGCACAGATGATGCAGGGGAAGGTTGTTGTGTAGAGAGTAGCCCCCTTGGTGCTAACCCCGAAGACTGCTGCTTGGATAATTGCGTTCTGCTCAGCGTGGACTCCACGGCAGAGCTCGTGGCGCTGGCCTGATGGAACCCCAAGCTCCTCTCTAAGACACCTCTCGCAGTGAGGAAGCCCCTTAGGCGCTCCGTTGTAGCCCGTGGCCAGTATCCTCTTGTCCTTCACTAGTATTGCCCCAACCTTACGTCGAAGACACGTGGATCTAGAGGCTACGTCGTGAGCTATCTTCATGAAGTACTCGTCCCAGCTAGGCCTCTCTCCACCCATGACCTCAACCTCAGCCAGCCACTTCAGCCTAATCTCGTTAAGCTAAGCGTAGATAGTCTTTTCGCAGCTTTAAATCGAGGTTAAGGTGCTGAGCGTGCAACTGCTTGAGTAGGAGCTGCTTGGCTACCACCTATGCTTGTAGTGTGGTATCTCGCCTCGTCTACATATGAAGTCTCTAGGCGTAAAGCCGCCGACGTCGAGGACCACGCTCCTCCCCAAGAGGCCCCCGAAGTCCACTTCATCCCCAGGCTTAGCTCCAGGCACTGGTATGACCCTGACCCCCACGGCCTTGCTGTTCATGACGCCTATGGAGAGCACGTCAGCCATCAACCCGGCGATCACCTCTACAGGCGTGTCTCCAGGTATGCAGACCATGTCTAGGCCAGTTGAGCATATGGAGCAACACGCTACTAAGCACCAGAGCGAGGCCGAGCCCCTCTTAATGGCATCCGTCAACCCCAGATCCTCGCTGCCCGGAAGCATGACCCCGCTGAAGCCGCCGACGTTCGTAGTAGCCATGGCTCCCCCTCTCCTCAAGCCCTCCGTTAAGAGGGCTAGAGCTGCTAGTGTGCCTGGAGCTCCAAAGCTCTCAACCCCCATGGCCTCAATTATGTCGGCCACGGAGTCCCCTATGGTCGGTGAAGGCGCTAACGACAAGTCGACTGTGCATAGCTTAACACCTATTCTCTCAGCTATCTCCTTACCTATCAGCTCTCCAGCTCTAGTTATCTTGAAGACGACTCTCTTGACCTCCTCGAAGACCTCGGTTAAGCTCTTTCCCTGACACCTAGCCTTTATCGCGTGCTCAACAACCCCCGGCCCGCTTATCGCTATGTGGAGGGCCTCGCTCGGCATGTTAGGTCCGTGGTGGGCTCCAGGCATGAAGGGCACGTCTTCAGGGAGATTTGCGAATACACCGAGCTTAACACACCCAATCCCCTTAGGCGTCAACTCGCTTAGGCGCTTCACCTGCTTGGAGACCTCGTAGATGGCGTCCACGTTGACGCCTATGCCTGTCTGAGCTGCATTAATCGAGGAGAACAGCCTCTCAGTTGAGGAGAGTACATCGGCTATACAGGATAGAAGTGCTTGATCCCCAGGAGTGGAGCCTCTAGCCACGTAGGCTGAGAAGCCGCCTACATAGTCTACATCGCACTCGCCCACCGTCGAGTCTATGGTTGACGCTAGCTCCACAAGAGCCCTCCTACCATCCTCCAAGCTCTTAGAGGCGTAGGGCTCAGCGAGCACGCTTAGAGGAGTCACCGATAACCTCTTATTGACTATTGGAACCCCAAATCTCTCAGCAACCTCATCGACAGCCTCCACGAAGCCCGGGAGAATCGACTTAAGCTTCTCCTCGACGAGGCTCAACATGAGCTTGAGGTCTGAGGTGGCGCAGTCCATCAAGCTTAAGCTTAGAGTTGCAGCTCTCACGTCGAACTTCAAGTACCTTATCATCTCTATGGTCTCGACTATCTCCGATGGGTGGGCAACTATGGGCATGAGCTACACCTCTACACCCTGTGCATAGCCCTGAATATGCTTGCGTGCTGCACGAATACCTCTACGCCGAGCTCCTTGGCCTTGACCTCGAGCTTCTCCCTAAGCTCCCTCAAGCTGCAAGTCGCCTTGCTCATGTCGGCTATGAGTATCATGGCGAAGAAGCCCCTCAAAACTGTTTGGCTTATGTCCTCGATGTTCACGTTTAGGCCCGCCAAGACGTTCGTTATGCCAGCCACTATGCCAGTTCTATCAGCACCCACAACCGTGACGACTATGAGCTCCTTATCCTCAAGAGATGTGGACACAATTAGACACCGAGACACCTAAAGCCTAAAAACTCCTTTAACCTTTCCCGCAGCTCCACTCAGCAGCTGCGCTTGCGCATGAGGTTTAATAGCTTGAGGAGGACAACCCCTTCAGGGGCGCCTTGAAGGTTAAGGTGAGCTTACGCTACGTGGAGGAGTCCAAGGGCTTCATAGCTCTAACCAGGCACTTCACGTCGGGCTTCGTCGTCGAGCAGCTATTAGGCCAAGTGGACCTAGAGAGCTTGAGGGAGGAGCTTCCTCAAGAGGCCTTAAGGGGCTTAGTTGAAGGCAGGCGAGTGGTCATTAGGGATGTGGGGCTAGCCTCCAAGATCCTAGAGCTCTTCAATAGAAGGCCTAGCGAGAGCTCCTTCATAGAGCTCCTACTGGAACCATTAGAGTGAGAGGTGTTGCGGGGCTTCTCAGGTGACCCTCTAGTCATCACTCCTCAGGCCGCCGATAACCTCATCATGAGCCCCGTCGAGGCTTAATCCCCCATGCCCAAGCTTAAAGGTTGCGGCTTAGCCTAGGCTGATGAGCTGTAGGCCTCGAGCTTGTATAGCCTAGCCTTAACCCCTCATTCAACAGCCTAGCTCTAATCGCAACTCCGCTCTTCAAGAGCTTTTAAAGCTATTGACTTATGGCAGAGAGGCGGCAGAGCCCTGTGAACTTCAAACACAGCTCAACTTGAGGTTTATGGGCTGGGTTAAGTTTAAGATCTCGAAGGAGCAAAGCCCTAGTGGGGATGAGTGGGCTGGCCGAGCTCTGAGCTTGTGATGAGAACCCGCCCCCATGACCGCTCCTGCACCTCTACTCCACTCGCCTAGGCCTCTTGAAGCTCAGCTCCATAGCTCACAGCTAAGAGGTTGACCTAGAATTCCACGTTAACGCACCTTAATCTTCCATGGAGGGAGGACGCTGCTAAGAGACTTCAAGAGCCTCCCTAGGTCTGAGACCACGAGCTTAAGGCTGCCACCTTCACACTTAATCTTAACAGTCGAGCTCTTCCTTTTCACCTCAACCCTAACTACTGAGCTTAGAGGGGCCTCGAACCTAGGCCTCCCCATGATCCTTGAGATGCCTCTCATCAGCTTAGGGGGTTGTGGAGGCTCCTCGTCGAGGCTTGAGAAAGCAGCACTGCCACCCACAAACCCAGGCAAGCCCCCCAGCGTGAAGTATCCAATTAAGCCCCCCACAATTGACTTCAACAGTATCCTGGCCTTATCCCTCCTCGAGTATAAGGGGCCTATGTCCACAGCCACTATGCGTCTACTCGTGACGATTAAGGCGTACTTGCGGTGCCCCATGTAGGTCAAGCCAAGCTTCAACGCTGGTATTAGGGCTAGGAGCTCCTCTCGGCTCAAAGCCTGAACCTCAAGAACTAAGCGTAAAGGAGGACTATAAGCTTAGCCTAGGGGGTTTAGCTCTTCAAGCCCTTGCCTTCTCAACTCTGCTCAGGACTAGGCTTGGATCCATGAGCTTCAAGCCGTACCGCGTCAGCTTAGAGTAGT